>NZ_JAXBME010000019.1 GCF_033963835.1 Cytobacillus sp. IB215665 | reverse complement strand
GTCCCCTTTATTAAATACTGATACTGAATTTGTCATAGTGGGTGTTCCTATGGATAACGGTACCAGGGGTTCTTGTCTTTGGTCACAGATAATTTTAGTTTCATTCTGACTTGGATCACAAAAATTTTTAATCATATAAACATACCTTTCTTTGTTGTTTAGTTATGTTTATTCACTGATAAGTGTTTTGGAACTAGACAAAATAAACAGTTTTATAGGTACAGTGTTTTGGAAACTCAAGAATTAGTGAGGTGAATAGAATTGAAAACAATTATTGTTGGTGATGTGTCATCTATCATGGTTAGACAAGCTATCGAGTTATTAGCAGAGGAACAACAAGCGAGAAAGCAACATGAAAGATTATCTAAAGAAATACAACAAGATCAAGAACGGTTGAGAAATAAAAAACACAGGTTATTAATAAGGAAACTCAAGAGTAATTGTGGCTACTAGTAAAAGAAAAAACCTTCGTATATATCGAAGGTGTACACATTTTCTTATTTTTTCTCGTCCATTTTCTCTAATACTCTTTCTATTAATTTGGTATTTAATGATTCGTTCATTCCGTTTTTAATTGCACTTTTTATTACCCAATATAGGAAGTACATGGCAAGAAATAAAATGATAATACCTAAAAAAATAATGCCAAGGCCACCAATCAATATAAATCTCTCCAATCATTTATGATTGTAAAGTAATCCTGCGGTTCTACAAATTAAGTATAACAAAAAATGGTTTTGAATTTAGTAAACAAAATAAGCATTGTGGTTACTAAAGCAAAAAACGCCCCAAGAATGGAGGGCGTTCACATGAAGAAGCTTAGCTTAAACGGATCGTTTCTTTCTGAAAAACTCTCCTATCAAGTAAATGATGATCACAGGTATCACCGAAAGTACAGGAAATACAATATATGCTAAGATTTCCAATATTAATCTCTCCAAACATGTATTTTTTATGTTATAGAAATCTTTATCATTTATTATATAGCAAAATATTAGATTATAAAATTAATGAAACATAATAGCAAAAATATCAATTATTGATTAAAGGTCCCCCACTTGAAATGTACTAAGAAGTGAGGGCAATATAGGAGATAGCACCGTATCATATGTATATACAAATGGGTTTGATGTTTTTATAAAAATATGAAAATAATTAAAAAAGAAAACCCTAAATCGGTCACGAAAGGAGGAATGAATAAGGAGGATAAAAGTTATGAGATACTATAAATGTGCTTGATAATTTATTACTTGAGTCACCATCATAAGTGACTTAAGATACATGATATTTTTTAGAACATTATTATAATAACAATATAGATTTCTGGACAATAAAAAGTTTCATAAACTAAATATTTATTAATATATGGTATTAACTATTGAATAAAGGAATAATTTGTGATCTGAATCTGTTGATGGAGGTGTGCGGATTGAGAGATTATATTAAATTTAAAACCAACCTGAAGCAAGAAAAATACTATAAAAGCTATGTAGAAAGTTTATCACTTTGGAAGGTTCCTTTAGAATCTTACTATGTATCAACTGAGCAAGGTGAAACACATATTGTTTCGTGTGGGATTGAAGATGGTGAACCCCTAGTTTTAATACATGCGATGGGTTGCAGTTCCACAATGTGGTATCCGAATATTCAAGAGTTGAGCAAGCACTTTAAAATTTACGCAGTTGACTATTTTGGGGACCTTAATAAAAGTGTTCCTAAAAACTATCCATCAAAAATTGAAGAATGTACTATGTGGTTTGAGCAGGTTTTGGATTGTTTACATATAGAAAAATGTTATTTGGCAGGGTTATCCTATGGTGGATTTTTATCTGCTCAATTCTCTCTATTCATTCCACAAAGAATAAAAAAGATGGTATTAATGAATCCAGCTGGGACGTTCGCCCAAATTTATTCTCTATTTATTATACGAATCTTAACCTTGGCTAAATTTCCTTATCACTTTGTAGTAAAGAATTTCATGAATTGGTTGTTGGTTGAGAAAAAGACATTGGATGATCTTTTTGTATCTCAATTTCATGCTGGATTTAAACATGGTATGATGAAAGGTAAGATCCCTCCTTTTGTTATAAATGATGAAGAATTAAGAAAAATAGAGGTACCTACTCTATTGTTGTTAGGAGAAGGAGAAGTTATTTGTGATGTGCGAAAAGCCTATCAAAGAGCATCTAATTTAGTGGAAAATATTCAAGTTGAACTTGTTCCAGAAGCAGGACATCTATTAAGCTTAGAAAAACCTGAATTTGTAAATGAACAGATGATTAAGTTTTTAGTTAACCATTGATTATCACCCCTTCATTATTGTAGAGTACTTGTCCAGTTACATAAGAGGAATCATATCAAGCTAGAAAACCAAAACTTGTGCTGTAGATTTGAAATAAAGTTACGATGTTCACAAAAATGATGAGACGATATCCCCCCTTTGGAAATGGTTATCTAAAGGGGTTTTGTATATTGAAAAGAAAGACTATCTGAATAAAAAGCTGTTCAACCTTTATAGGGTGCTTTTAAGTAAATTAAAGTTTAACTAGAAATTAAATCTTCAGCAATCTGGCGCTTTTCAGAAATAATTCCGAAAAGCGTCTTTCTTTATGTATTGAGAAATCTTGTTCAAATCGGGCTAACCACAAGGGAAGTTGTTACAAGCAATCTAAATAAAAAAAGATCTGTCACAGCTCATAAATGTACATTTAGAACCATATTCTTTTTTCTGCTTTACTAATAATCTCTGGCGTACTTTCTACTTTTACGACAGTTTCCTGTGTATTATTTAAATAATGGTTGTTTAGCCAATATACAAGCCCTTCTGTATTTATCAGCAGACCGTCCTTTATTCCATTACGATATATCCAATATTTATGGTCATTATTTTTATCATATATCCAAGCATTAAATTTATCCTGAATTTTATCAATATTCTCTCCTACCTCTACAGGAACGAGAATATAATCTTTGTGTTGAAAATAATCTACTTCTATAATCATTAAAACACTTCCTTAAATATGCTGAAAATCTTGTTTGTTTTCCAATGATATAATAATCTAGGTTATATATTCAAGGACTATTAAAACTCTAACTAAGAGAGTCTTTCTTTATGTATGGCTCTTCTCGTAAAGATTGTTTCTTTAGAAAACACATAGAATAATTTACTTGGTATTATGAATGTAAGGACTTATTTTAATGAGACTGAGTATATCTTAGACATAGATACAATCAACCGAGGAGATAAAAATGAAGAAGAACAAAAAGATTATGCTGTATATTTTAAGTGCTGCAATTATGGAATTTTGCATTTTTGAATTTATAAATTCTACTCTTTACAGGGATGTCTTCAATATGGGTATATTAATTCCCTTTCTGACGACTGTGGTTTATTTCTCATACGTTTATTTGATACGGGGATCGATGAGAAAAAGGATAAAGCCATCTTTAATCATATTATTTATTATTCCTTTATTACTCTTTATCTTTTTCAGACCGACCTACACTTTTGAACAGGCTAAACAATTGGTTTATGAAAGTGGGTATGACGTGTCTGGCATTGTTGTACAGAATGAAGAAAGGTACAGAGACACGGTTCCTATATACACGGAAGATACGCGGTTCTTTATTCGTTATCGGGATTACCATTTTGAAGTGGATGGAAGGTACTTTTTAGTGAACCCTCGTTCAGGTGTTGTTAATGAGATGGAACAACCTTATTGGCACTAACCTATCAAGTTTATGGTAAAATCAATTTCGATTCCTTGTTAATTTATAAGAAATAATAACTATTCCAGTAGTATGGTAAATCCAAGAGATACTAGTATATTTGGATTGAAATCTACAATTCCATTAACCTTCACTGGATTAAGGGACATATCACGATAGAAAATGAACTAATAATGAAATTAATAACGACAATGATTAATGAGTCTATTAGTTTTTTCCCAACCTGAGAATTGTTATTCCACAATATGGTGCAAATCTGAAATACAGATCCGCGTCAATTTTTTTTGTCATGTTGTAAAAACTATAAGTTTTCCATTTATGATAAAATTAGGTAGGGAATATGAGGGTGTGCCCCTTAAACGATATGACAGTTTAGCAGAATTAGAAATGTGAATTATTAAGGAGATATTGGATTTTTATGTTTTAAATAGCTAAAATTTTATTTTCCTTGAATTCTTAATTATAAGTGTTAAATGAATTTTTTTCGTATTTTACATAAGACTTATAATTGAAAAAACACTGGATAACACAGTTGCAACCGCAAGTTGACAAATTGCATCTCCTGGAATATGGAATTTAAAGCAATGTTTTAATACAATTTAACTATTAAAAGGAAGGAGTTTATATATGACATTTAGTGAAAAACTGTTTAAATTAAGAAAAGAAAAAGGCTTATCTCAAGAAGCCTTAGCTGAGGAATTAAGCACTACAAGGCAGGCTGTTAGTAAATGGGAAAACGGGCAAGGTTATCCCGAAATCGAAAAACTACTAATGCTTGGGAATATTTTCGATGTGTCAATTGATTATTTGCTAAAAGATAATGTTGAACACAGTAAAGAAAAGGAAAAGGGATATTATGTAAGCAAAGAAATGGCAGAAGGGTATCTTCTATCTCAAGGTAAAGCTTATAAATATTTTGCCATAGGACTTAGCCTTCTTATTCTTTCAACAATACCTTATTTCGTTTTTAAACAAGATCCTTTAATCTTTACCGTCCTAATTAGTCTTCTTGCTGTATTTGGGATTGGAGCAATTACAGCAAGTTTTATGGAAGGAAATCGATATGCAATACTTCAGAAAAAAGCTTTAACATTTGATCAAAACTATATTAAAGAATTGAAAGTTAGATACGAAGATGTTAAGAAAAAGAATACCTCATTAATGATAGTTGGAGTTTGTTTTATTGTAGCAGGTGGGATATCCTTTTTTTTAGTAAAAAAAGAATTTGTGGCTTCAGATGTTCTAATGCCTTACTATCCAATATTCATAACTTTAATTGCCATTGGTGTCTACATATTAATTCGTATAATATCGAAAATAGATTCATATAGAATATTGGTTGAAAATGAGGAACATATTAATCGTTTAAATAATAAGCTGTTGAAAAAAGTGAGCAGGAAATTAGATAACAGTTTATAGAATATATAAGTAATACATTTCATATTGTACGAATAGAAGCACATACGCGACATGATAATTATGCGATGCGAAAAACGCTATATAATTGTGGGTACGTAAATGAAGAATACCTTAGAAATGGTTGGCCTCAAGGTGGGATGTTACCACGATGGTGTTGGATATACGATCATAAGAAGTGATTGGGCAAAGAACACTGTAACGTGCATTAATGATTCGTTCCCTTATTGATGTCAAGAAAAAAATGTGGTTGACATTAATTGCAAATTTATGTAATGATAAAAATAATTAAAGTGGAAAGGAACGGTACTTAAACTAATGTGGAATTAATCCTATTTTTTTAGACATTATTTAAATAGTTTATTTTTAATAAATGTTGTCTAGATAGGATTAGTCTATGCATTTTTAGGTACTATTTTTATATGCGTTATAATTGGACCATTAATATGGTTGAAATTATAGCAGGAATGATGTGTTCAAAAAAATGGTGAAGAATAATTGGAGTAAATGTGCCAATTTCTAATCTTTTTGAAAAATTGAGCCGTTTTTACTGAGCTTTTTAACATCATTACATACCTAAATATTACAGCTAATCCTCTCTAGAATTGTAGGGAGGATTTTTTATGCTATTGTTAGATGCGAATCAAATTGAAAAGTCTTATGGAGACCGTACGATATTAAATATTCAACAATTACAAGTGTTTAATGGTGAAAAAATAGGGGTTGTCGGTAAAAATGGGGAAGGGAAATCTACGTTATTGAAAATTTTAGTGGAACAACTTGAGCCAGATAGTGGAATTGTCAACGTATATTGTCCGATTGCTTATATACCGCAGCTTGAAGATCTCGAAGTTAGCGATATTCCTCAAAAATTGAATGGTCATTGGAGAATTCCTAAAGAAAGGAAGCAATTTTTAAGTGGGGGAGAAGAAACGAGAAAGAAAATAGCATCAGCTTTGTCTGCAAATGCTAAATTAATCGTTGCTGACGAGCCAACAAGTCATTTAGATGTAGAAGGAATACAACAATTTGAAAGAGAGTTAAAAGCATTTGCTGGAAGTGTCATTATTATTTCTCATGATCAACAACTTCTTAATCAAGTTTGTACCACGATCTGGGAATTGGATAAAGGAAAGGTACATTGCTATGATGGCAACTATGAAGCATATCTTGAGCAAAAGAAACATTTGAAAGATAGACAGCAGTTTGAGTACGAGCAATATGTGAAGGAGAAACAACGTCTAGAACAAGCTGCAGTAGAAAGAAGCCAAAAGTCAAAATCATTGAAAAAAGCACCAAGCCGCATGGGTAATTCTGAAGCGAGATTGCATAAAAGAAGTGTTGGTCAAAAGAAAGCGAAATTAGATAAAGGTGTCCACGCACTTAGATCGAGAATTGATCAACTTGAGAAAAAGGAAAAACCAAAGCAAGAAGAAGATATCACCTTTGACATTAGTCAGTTTAAGAAAATTCATAGCAAAAGGGCAATTGCATTTAATGAAGTAAGTGTAAAAATGGGAAATCGTTTGTTATTTAGTGACTTAAACGGTGCCATTAAACCAGGGGCAAGAGTTGCTATAATTGGAAGAAACGGTGTAGGCAAAACAACATTATTAAATATGATAGCAACAAGGCATGATGATATTTCTATTGCTAAACCTGCTTCCATAGGATATTTCCATCAAAAATTAGATAGTCTAGATGAGCATAAAACGATCTTAGAAAATGTAAAAGAATCCAGTCATTATTCAGAGCAATTTATTAGAACTGTGTTATCGAGGCTACGATTTAAACGGGAAAATGTCCATAAAAAAGTTTCCATGTTAAGTGGAGGAGAACGGGTAAAAACTGAATTAGTAAAAGTCTTTTTAGGAGATTATAATGTTCTGTTATTAGATGAACCGACCAATTACCTTGACCTTCAAACAAAAGAAGCGTTACAAATGGTGTTAACATCTTATCCAGGAACAATTTTGTTTGTAACTCATGATCGTTATTTCGTCCAAGAATTGGCGACACATATTTTACAAATTGAGCATGACAAAGGTGTTTTGAAAGATAAATTATTAGAGTCAAATGATTCTGTTGAACACCAACAAGAAGAAACGAATTTGTTAGCGGTTGAAATGGAGTTAACAGAGGTGGTAAGTAGATTATCACTAATCACAAATGAAGATGAAAAACAAATGCTTGAAGCTAGGTTTTCGAATTTACTAGCACAAAAGAAGCAGTTAGTGAATAAGAAATCTCGAAAATAGTCTTGACGGTTACCTTGGGGAGAGTTGAAACTAGAATAGAGAAGCTGGTAAACAGTGTGGATTAACCAAAAAGCAAGTGCTTATAAACGTTTGTCATCGAATTTCAGATGAAAAGATGCCCAGATTTCTAGTAGTGAACGTATCTAAAAGAAAAACAACAATTAATACAAACAGCTATTGTAAAAGAGCAATTCACAACGTGGATTGGTCTTTTATTTTGTAGGCTTTTTTCATAAACTTTGTTGCTATGGTTACCAAATTATTACCATGAAAACTCGTTTTATATGTTAGTCTTCGTTGAACAGAAGAAAAGATGTCCCGAACGTTAGTTATTATCGAATTTAGCTATTATTACGAAAAAACAACAATTTATGAGAAAACAGCGTTTTAGTAAGAAGGACATTTGGAAACTTAGTTGTAGAGTTCCATCATTAAAATACAATTCACCTTGTTATGCTTGTGTCACTATTTCTTAATACGATTACTAACAACTAAAATTATATAAAAATACCAAAATTTGAAACTATTCTATGAATTTTCCGTATATATATTAAGTTGAATAAAAAGCTATCAGATTAAGGGTAAAACTTCTTCGTTAATGGCTAGCTAAATAGAGCCTTATTTAAGGCTTGAAAGGGATAGACCTTAATTAATCACATGGAATATTGTAGAGACGGGGGCATACATGGAATTACAAGATCACTTTGTTAAAACAGTTCATTTATATTTTAAAGAAGAAGGAGCAGCTTGGTTACAAAGGCTACCTGAATTAATTCGTGATTGCGAGCAAAAGTGGCATTTGAAGATAAAAGAACCTTTTACCCTTTCGATAAATTACGTTGCCTCTGCAATTATGAATGATGAGAGGGAAGTAGTAGTGAAAATTTGCATTCCAGGAGAAGGTTTTCTTGATGAGATTGAAGCGTTAACGTTATTCGGTGGCAAAGGCATGGTTCAACTAATCGATTTCGACAAAGACAAAGGAATAATGATAATGGAAAAAATCTCACCTGGACACACTTTAGCAGAAATTGAAGATGATGCAAGAGCTTGTCGACTAGCCGCTAACGTAATCAAAAAGCTATCTATACGTGCTCCAAAGGAAACTAGAATCGCATCAACACTTGGTAGAGAAGAAAAGCTTCGGAACCTGATAAAAGAACACCCAGAAGGATTTGGCCCTATTTCGCAACATACACTAGAAGTAGCTTTGAAAGTTTTTACATATTTAAATCGAACGATAGAACAACACTTTCTCCTTCATGGAGATTTTCATCATTACAATGTTCTATCATTTACAGATGAAATATGGACAGCAATTGATCCTAAAGGGTTAGTCGGTGAAATCGAATATGATTTAATTCAATTTCTGCTAAATAAATTACCTGACCAAAACGCTTACGCCGTAGTAGCAAAAAGAGTTGATATTCTTACGCAGGAATTGAAGCTTAATAAAGAACGCTTACTGCTCTGGGGCTACTGTCATACCGTGTTAGCTACTTCATGGACAGTTGATGATGATGGAACTTATGACAATAAATTTTATCAAGCAATAGACATATTTCACAAGCTGTATGAAGCTAATTATGGAATGGAAATTGAAGCATTAAAATATGTAAACTAAAACAAATAATGAGTTGTTTCATAAGCTAAAACTTAGTTATAATTTATAACTATAAAGGACGGGTATCATGAAAGGTTATTGGGATGAACGTTTTAGTAAAGGAAAGATATGGGGAGAACTGCCAAGTAATACAGTAGAGGCTGCTACTAAACTTTTCTTGAACAATGGTGTAAAAACTGTTTTAGTACCAGGCGCAGGCTATGGAAGAAATTCGAAAGCACTTGCGACTACTTTTAAAGTGGATGCAATAGAACTTTCACAGCAAGCTATTGCTACTGCTAAAGAACAGGATAAGCAGACGACGTATATTGAAGGGTCAGTATTCGATCTACCTATTCCTCATAAAAAATATGATGGGATTTATTGTTATAATCTATTGCACTTGTTTTTGTTATCTGAAAGAGTGACATTTATTCAGAAGTGTATTGATCAGTTAGCTGAAGATGGAATGATTTTTTTAACCTGTTTTTCGAACAAAGATACTTCTTATGGTCAAGGTGTTGAGGTAGAAAAGGACACATTTGAATATAAGCCAGGAAAAGTCGCTCATTTTTTTAGTGAGGAAGACTTATTGAACCATTTCAAACATGCTGAAGTCATTCAAACAGGCTCAATAGATGAAAAGTTAGTGTATATAGATCAAACCGAAAGAACTTACAAGCTAAGATATATCATAGCTAAAAAATAGATGAAATTGAAATGTAACCTCCCTGTACATAAAGAAAAGTCAACATAGGGAGGTTATTTAAAATCTCATAAATTTTTGTTATTCAGATAACCTTCCCTCTAAATCTTGCTCTCTTGTACGACCATTGTAAAATAGTGCCTCATCTATTAATTTGTTTTCTTTCGCTGTAACCTGTTCAGCACGAAGGCGGTACACAACTGTTTTACTATTTTTAGAAGAACGATATGAAGATACGTGATGCTTTGATAGTTTATCACTAAAATAGCCTGGCACATATTTATCAAGCATGACGTGCATAGCATCGGTTGCTTCCTCAATGTCATGTACGATTTCGAGTTTACCGAAGATCATAACGCTATAATATCCAGTGCTTGTATGTGCTGGTACAGGATTTGTGATTGTACCCTGATCTTCTGCAATTGTGAAGCAAGCGTGTGGGTTTTCTTCAATGATACGTTGTTTTCTCCCTTCTTCAGCTCCGTGGAAATATATACAATCATTCATCCATACATAATTAAGTGGAACGACATACGGTAAATGACCATCTGCTAAACCTAAATACCCCGCTTTGATACGGTGACAAAATTCATTAACTTTTTGTCGATTAACACTTTCTTTTTCTTCTCTTCTCATTGTATACAATTGAAGTCCCTCCTTTTATTTAGTAAAGTAATTGTATTAACAATCTGACTATTCGAAAAGGTACAGTTTTTACATTTCACTAGGGGATAGATAGGAGGAACACATGCTTGAAGTCACATTAAACTTAGATAAGGCAAGTGATACGCCATTATATATGCAAGTGTATCAATACTTTATAAAAGAAATAGAAACTGGTAAAATTTCACCACAAGCAAAACTTCCATCAATTCGTAGCCTTGCCGACCATTTATGTGTCGGTAGAAATACAATAGAGTATGCGTATCAACAATTGATTACAGAAGGGTACGTAAGAAGTGAGCCGCGGAAAAGATTAATTGTTAACGAACTGGACAAAGATCTTCTATCTCAAATACATACCATACCTATTAAAAAAGATACGGCAGATGTTCAACAGGAAAAGCCTTTTACGTACGATTTTCGATATGGAAATGTTGACCTTGAACATATTCCTTATAAGCTATGGAAAAGACACATGAATGAAGTGTTGGCATCTAATGATGATCAGCTCATATTTTATGGTGATAAAAAAGGTGATATTCAGTTACGGCAGCAGCTTGTTCATTATTTATATCAAGCAAGAGGAATTTCTTGTACGACTGACGAGATTATTATCGGAGCTGGTATGTATCAAATGTTAAGTGTTATAAGTCAAATACTTATGAAGACAAATGATACGGTTGCCGTAGAAAACCCTTGTTATGATGGTGCACAGCGGGTTTTTGCAAATCATGGCTTTAATCTAGAAGCTATATCACTAGAAGAGGATGGTTTAAATATAGATCAACTGGCAAAGGGAAGCGCTAAAACTGTATATGTCACACCGTCACATCAATTCCCAATGGGGATGGTTCTACCTATACAAAAACGTCTTCGCCTCATACAATGGGCAAGCCATAATAATGGCTTTATTATTGAGGATGATTATGACAGTGAATTTCGTTATCAGGGAAATCCGATACCTGCATTAAAAGCACTGGATCGAGATGAACGTGTCATTTATATTGGCACTTTTTCAAAATCTTTTATGCCAGCTATCAGAGTGAATTATATGGTCTTACCAACAAGGCTATTACATATATATCATTCTCATTTTGTAACGTACAGCCAACCAGCTGCTGCACTTATTCAAAAAACATTAGCACATTTTATAGATAAGGGTCATTTTGAACGTCATATCCGGAAAATGCGTAAAGTGTATGCTCAAAAGCATCGTGTATTAATTGAAGCAATCCATAACTATATGGGTAATAAAGTGAACATACAAGGTACACATGCAGGAGTTCATGTAATTATTAGCATTCCATATCGTAATGAAACAGAGCTACATGAAAAAGCAATTTCTGCTGGAGTTAATATATATTCAGCTGAAAAATATTGGGTGGGTGAGTCAACAACAGATACCGCACATTTTATCCTTGGCTTTGGAGGGATGTCATCAGAAAAAATTGATGAAGGCATAAAACATTTAAGTAAAGTTTGGTTTGGAGATTAAATGCTTTTAGTTAAATATTAAAAACCTTGCTATAAAAATGGGTGATAGTCAAGGTTTTGGAGTATTAATCATTGTTATTAGTGCTCATGTAATATAAATAACATAAAGGCTCAAAAATGGGGGATATCAATTTTATTAAATATAATCGGTTTCTTTATATTTGTTACTACTTTACTAGTATTTTTCATCTTTACTATCAAATTAATAATCTTCTTTGTTAAAAAGAAACAATTTCCTACAAAATTATTACTTGCAACTTTGTCAGGAGCAATCTTGTTTCTTGGATTATTTGTTTATAGGAACTATTTCTTTACATTTGATAGCCTTAAGGGTGAGTCTTACTTAATTCCAGTGAGTTCTCCAACAATGAAATACACTGCAAATGCCTACTATATGCCATACGGTGGCGCAGCTGGTGGCGTGAAAATATGGGTAGATGTTACATATCATGATGAGAATGATAAAATTCAAACAGTTTATTATAGTGAAGCAAAAAGTGGTTTTTCTATGAGTTGGAATGATGAGGATATTCTATATATAAAAAATGAAAACTCAGAAGTTCCAAATTCAAGCAGAAGTATTATGTTGGAAATTGGTAAAGAGATCTATCATGAATATGGTTTAGCGTGTAAAAGTTGGTTAATGAAGGATGAGTATGAGATTTGCTATCAATATGAATAGTTATCGTGATAGCGGGTGTTTACTAGATAGTATCCATTATATAGAGGATTAAACAATATGCGAATGAATGGTTCTAATATGAAAGGATCTTTTCGTAAACTTTGTTGCTATTGTTATTAATTAGATTAGCAGGTAGTAATTTTATGCTGTTGTCTTCATATTAATGTAGAAAAAGTGTGGCTTGTAGGAAAAACAACAATTATACGAAAACAGACTTTGTAAAAGAACCTGTTTTGATCAACCTTAGATCAAAACAGGTTCTTATGTGGTTAACGTCATTAGAGTGTTTTTTAGTCCTTTGTTGGAGGTTTACTAAAAACTAGAAGAACGTTAATAGGGTTGTTTTTAATGTTGTAAATAACTACTATTGGTGAGGTAAAAGTGTTTATTAAAAGTTGTTATTGATATATTAGTTGGTATTATCATGCTCTTCTTTTAGTTTTCTTTCTTCTTCATTTGCTTTCTCAATCTCTTCTTCAGTCATTACGTCTAATTCAATTGGTACGTATGGAGAATCTTCTAACATAGCATTAAGATCTGAAGCTAATAGCCCTTCTACACCTTCTAATTTTTTACTACCGACAGCAACAATTTCTCCATCTTTTTTGACTTTGTAATGACCTTGATAAAGTCCCATAAATCTGTAAGCATCATCAATAACTGGACCTTCATAGCTCTTTAAGAAGAATAGAACTTTTTCATTTTTTTTGACAAGAGGGTCTAATTCACCTATATCATTTTGTAATAGTGTAATTGTGTCTCCTTTCGAAAGACTATTATCATGATCTCGGTAAATATCTTTAATCTGAATTGTAGATTCATAGAAGTTGATCCCCTTATAATCAAATGCCTTGCCTTCAGTTTTTACTTGCCCAACTATTACGATAGGTGTATTTTGGGCTAATTCATTCACATCTGCGAAAACCTCTGAAGGGTTAGCATCCACGCCTTGTTGACTAGGAGCTTTAGCAGGATTAGAACTTTGAATAATATTGTTACAACCTACTAATGTAATTACCGTAACCAATGCAATGAGGCATTTTTTCATGTTGATTCCTCCTTTTAATAAATACTTCTAATACCACTAATATCTCCATCACCAAGATCAACTTGACTAATATCTCTATTAGAGTTATTACTCATAATTTCAGTTGTACAACTAGTATGACTTAATCCATGAGTATGACCATATTCGTGAATGGCAGTACGTTCATATTCAACAAATCCGTACCAAGAATAATTTTTATGGTAATATTCATTTAAATATATATCCTTTGGTGAACGTGCATAATAAGCAGCACCGACCCATCCAGTATCCCCATAATCATCACTTTCTATTGCTAGATTATTTCCTCTGGATACTTCATTGAAATTAAAGAAACTAAAATGTTCGTTCCATTCTTCACCAGCGAGATCAATGCGATAACTGTAATCATAAGATCCATTCTGAGTGTACGTGAAATTAATGTTAATTTGTTGATTGTTATCATATTCCCATCCACTATAACGAGAAATCTTTTTATAGCAATTTGAGGAGGGGTGTTCATCTGTTGGAGCAGCATTTGTCGAACCTATAACTATTCCAAAAAGCATCAATATCGTCATGGCTGATAGAAATAACAATCTAACTTTAGAGTTAATACGAGAAGACATAAAATTTCTCCCTTCTAATTAAAATGGCCAACAAACTACTAACATTGTTAACATTTGAAGTAATGTCTAATTTAAATTTTCACCTCACCTTCTAGCTTTTTCTGATGTATACGATCGTTATTTTACAAAAAACACTCTTTTTAATATTGAAATAGCAAAATGATATTAAATGCCTAAGTAAGTGCTTATCCACTTTATTGACATACTGTCTATTTGTAAAGATAAAGACTCATTGACAACTCATTTGGGAGCGGAATCTTTGCTGTAATGTCCAATCACTTTGTAGAATATTTTAGTAAATTGAATTGGTAACAACATAGATCATGTCCTAGTGGTATACTGCTGAAAAAACTAAATCTGTTCATTTTAAGCTGCTTTGGAATAACAATTTGTTTTCGTACGATAACTAAACATATTGTGGTAGCTAAAATGGTTAGTATCAAATACCCTTGTCTAGCTTGTTATTCAAATTTAGTAACAATCGTGGTAGAGCTTACAATGATTGGTGTTATTTCTTTAAAGTCGGATAAAGTTCTCCCTTTAAATTTTTCTTCGGTGTGTTCTATCAATAGTGCTCCTTTATCTATTAATGTGGAATTAATATTTATTCTGTAAGAAATGGGGTGCTTTTTTGCTCGACGTTGTGGAGATGTCACATCAAAATATTTCAGATAGTAGGAGGTTGGACTAGACTTGGTTGGTATATAATCCTCCTTTAGGTGGAAGCAATAACCTGCTAAAGGCTGTTACTTAAACATTCGTTATCAAGTATAGTCAAAGGGTAACGGTACTTGGCAGTAAATTAGTATTCGTATATTAAGAAGACTAGGGGAGGATGCAGATGATTAAAAGTAAAACGCCTAGTTTTAAAGATTTAAATGGTAGACTTATCGAAGAGAGCGTCGCATCTATTGAAATGTTGCGACTTGGAAAAATTCAACAATGTGTCTTAATGAGAGGGAAGAATAAAAAGAATCCAATACTACTTTTTCTGCACGGGGGTCCAGGTACTGCCCAAATAGGTTTTGCACCGAAATTTCAAAGAGAATTAGAAGAACATTTTGTAGTAGTGAATTGGGATCAAAGAGGGACTGGTAAATCTTATGCTAGTAATATCCCAGTTTCTAGCATGAATATAGATCAGTTTTTGCTTGATCTTCATGAACTTATTGAAGAGCTACTACAGCGCTTTAAGCAAGAAAAACTCTATTTAGTTGGTCATTCATGGGGGAGTGTATTAGGGTCTCTGTTCATGTCGAAGTATCCTGAATTAATACACGCATATATTGGTGTTGGTCAAGTAGTCAATATGGTGAGAAATGAAGAAATCTCCTATGAATATACGTTACATAAAGCAAATGAAACGAATAATAAAAAAGCGCTTGAACAGTTGATGAAAATTGGCAATCCCCCATATAAAAATCAGGTAGATTTATTTTTACAAAGAAAATGGTTACGGAAATTTGGTGGCTCATTTCACAATATGTCATTAAGTAAGTTTATTCTCTCATCGATATCATTTCGTGAATATTCATTTGTCGATTTAGTAAAGTATATGGCAAATGGAGAACGTTTTTCTATTAATAATCTTTGGGATGAGTTGATGGAAGTAAATTTAATTAAACAGGCTCATACATTTAAAGTTCCAGTGTATTATTGTGTTGGGCGTTATGATTATCAGACGCCTCACGAATTAGTTGTGGATTATTTT
Source organism: Cytobacillus sp. IB215665 (assembly GCF_033963835.1). Classification (NCBI taxonomy): domain Bacteria; kingdom Bacillati; phylum Bacillota; class Bacilli; order Caryophanales; family Bacillaceae; genus Cytobacillus; species Cytobacillus sp. IB215665. Next base: position 82,385 of record NZ_JAXBME010000019.1, on the reverse strand, counting down.
AATATAGTGGAAGCACCCAAAAAAGAGCTTATATGGTTTGAGAATTCTGCTCATGCTCCAAATTTTGAAGAACCTAATAAGTTTTATGAAGTTTGCATGTCTGTCGCTCAATAGATTTTATTGACAAAGGTATTGAACATAATAGGGAAACCTCTATAATAATTGAGGTTTCCCTTAATTTGTTTCAATTCCATACAATTAGTTATTTTCGATCACGTTAAAATATTTCGCTTCAGGATGTGAGAAAACAATAGCCGAGACAGATGCTTCAGGTTCCATCATAAAGCCATCAGTTAAAGAAATTCCAATGTCATCTGGCTTTAATAAGCGGAAAAGCTTTCCTTGATCGTCCAAATTAGGACATGCTGGATAACCAAATGAAAAGCGTTGACCTTGATATTTGGCTGCAAAGCGCTGCTGCATTGTAAAGTCAGCTGGGTCAGGAAATCCCCATTGATCTCTCATCATTTGATGAATACGTTCGGCAAACCCTTCTGCTAGCTCAAGTGCGAGTGCTTGAATGGCATGACTTTTTAAAAACTCACCCTTTTCTTTTAACATATTTGCCTTTTCTCTCACATCAAAGCCAGCTGAAACGACGAAGAAACCAACATAATCCATTTCACCACTATCGACTGAACGAATATAATCAGCCAAACATAAATATGGCTTTTTACGTTGTCGAGGAAACGTAAAACGTTCTAGGATTATTGTTTTATCATTTGGGTCGTAAATGATGACGTCATCGTCTTTTGATTGAGCAGGGAAAAATTGATAAACAGCTGCAGTTCGTAATAGGCTAGCTGTTTTTGCTTCAAGAAGTAAGTTATCAACTACTTCTTTTAAGGCAAGTGCTCGCTCATCTTGTTCAGCTATTAACTGATCTACCTTTCCTTTGAGCCCTAAATGATGCCCTAATAACATGCGCATGTTAATATATGGCTCAAGATGACCTATAGGATAACCTTTTAAGACATGCCTTTTTAAATCATTTGGCAATGTTATTGGAATATTAGTCGCTACACTAGATTTAATTTTTTCTAATACGGCTACAGCAGTTTCTTTTTTAGTAGCTGTATTGATCTGTTTATAAGCTTCTTTCTTCGTTGCGACATCTGATAAAATCTTATTCTTTTCGTCTTCATCTTGCAGGCGGTTAACGATTGAAAGGCCATCCATCGCATCTTTCGCGTATAGGACTGGACCTTCGTATTCGGGAGCAATTTTTCGATCAGTAAATTTTCGAGATAGAGCTGCTCCACCAACTAATATAGGAATTGATATGTTTGATTGGCTCATATCTTGAGCAGTTAAGACCATTTGTTGAGCTGATTTAACGAGTAACCCTGATAAGCCGATGATATCAGGCTGTTCTTGTTGAATGGCTGATATCAGCTGTTGTGGTGTCACTTTAATTCCTAGGTCAACGACATGAAAGCCATTATTGCTTAAAATAATTTCTACAAGGTTTTTACCTATATCGTGGACATCACCTTTGACAGTTGCCAATAATACTTTCCCTTTTCCATGACCAGCTTCATCATTTGTTTCCATATAAGGCTCGAGGAAGGAAACCGAAGCTTTCATCACTTCTGCACTTTGTAATACTTCCGCTACAATCAGCTGATTGTCGTTGAAGAGACGACCGACTTCAGCCATACCTTCCATAAGAGGTCCGTTAATAATATCTAACGGTGTATCATATTTAGTTAAGGCGATTTCTAAGTCAGGAATTAAACCTTCCTTCGTACCTTCAATCACATACTCAGCGAGTCGTTCTGGCAGGGATCTATTGATGGCTGCTTTTTTCGGCTCCTTCTTCTTCCCACGATAAAAAGCTGTGAATTCAGCTAGAATGTCATCTGTTGTTTCAAATAATAAATTCTCCGCTAAAGTCACTTCTTTTTGTGGAATGGAAGCAAATCTTTCAAGCTTTTGTGTATTGACAATTGCATAATCTAAACCAGCTACTGTGCAATGATAAAGGAAAACAGCATTTAAAATTTCACGTCCTACACCAGGTAATCCGAAAGAGACGTTGCTTATGCCAAGCATTGTTAAACAATGTGGTAATTTTTCTTTAATAAGCCTAATCCCTTCAACAGTTTCCTTCGCTGAGCCTATATACTGCTCATCACCTGTACCTACAGGGAAGACCAGAGGGTCAAATATAATATTTTCTGGCTTAAGTTTATATTTATTTACTAGTAGATCATAGGAACGCTGTGCGACCTCTAGCTTCCGTTCTCTCGTTACAGCCATGCCAATTTCATCAATGGTTCCAACAACAACAGCAGCCCCATATCGATGAATAAGTGGAACGACCTTTTCAAAACGTTCTTCTCCATCTTCTAGGTTAATTGAGTTAATGATCACCTTTCCTTGTGAATAAGATAGCGCTTTTTCTATTACTGCTTCATCTGTAGAATCAATAACGAGTGGTACTTTCACCTTTTTAACAACTTCTTGAATAAATTGCTCCATATCATCTAGCTCTTCGCGGTCTGGATCAGCTAGACAAATATCAACTACGTGGGCCCCACCTTTTACTTGTGCTCTACCGACTTCAGCAGCTTCTTCAAACTTACCATCAGCAATGAGGTTTTTAAATTTTCTTGAGCCGATTACATTTGTACGCTCTCCAACTAATAACGGTCGCATAGAATCATCGTATATAAGGGGTTCTATCCCAGCTACAGTGTGTTGATGATTCCCTTCTTGGACACTTCGAGGCTTAAGACCTTCTACCTCTTTTGCAATCGCTCGGATATGTTCAGGTGTTGTCCCACAGCACCCTCCAATAATGTTTAGCCAACCATTTTTAGCAAAGCCTGCTATTTTCCTTGCTAATGATTGTGGAGACTCATGATATTGACCTTCTTCATCAGGTAAACCAGCATTAGGGTAACAGCTCACAGCTGTTTGAGATAAATGTGACAATGTGCGCAGATGGTCGGTCATAAATTCAGGGCCTGTCGCACAATTTAAGCCGATGGATACTGGTTGCATGTGCTCTAAAGATAAATAAAATGCTTCAATATTTTGTCCAGCAAGCGTTGTACCCATCGGTTCTATCGTAACTGAAACCATGAGTGGTAAGGTTTTATTTGTTAATGTAAAAGCATTGTTAATACCAAAAAAAGCAGCTTTTACATTAAGCATATCTTGACATGTTTCAAGTAATAAAAGGTCACAGCCACCATCAATTAAGCCTTTAGCTTGTGTTTCATACTCATTAACTAATTCAGAAAATGTTGTTCCACCAGTAACAGAAAGTGTTTTTGTTGTTGGTCCCATAGATCCAGCAACAAAGCGAGGCTTATCAGTAGTAGAGAAATCCTCGGCTGCTTTTTTGGCAATTTCAGCTGCAATTTTGTTTATATCATAGGCTTTATGTTCGAGTTGGTATTCATTTAGAACGAGGGGGGTTCCTCCAAAAGTGTTCGTTTCAATGATATCAGCCCCCGCTTCTAAATAAGATCGGTGAACCCAGTCAATGACATGAGGAGCTGTGATGTTTAAATGTTCGTTACAGCCGTCAAATTCTTCTCCTCCAAAATCTTCAGCCGTAAGGTTTGCTTCTTGAAGCATCGTCCCCATTGCTCCATCAATTATTAAGATTCGCTTGTTGATCTCTTGTTGAAAATGCTCAAAGCACATGATGAATCTTCCTTTCTCTTACTCCATCTTTTTTACGGATATAGTTTGTTAATGCTACAGTCATGTCATAGCGTAAAAATGGTGTAATTAAATAGATTCCTTTAAAATATTCCATAGCCGTATCTATTAACTCCTGTGCAATTTTCACACCTTCTGCTGAGCATATTTCTCTATCGTCTCCACAGCTCTTCATACGGTGTAATATGTCATCAGCAAGCTTAATACCAGGAACCTCATGGTGTAAAAATTGGGCATTACGATAGTTTGTTAACGGCATAATACCAAGAAAGATAGGAACTTGTAAATGCTTGGTCGCTTTATATATTTGGATTATTTGCTCTTGGCTAAACACAGGCTGACTAATAAATGAATCAGCACCGAATGCGATTTTCTTTTCAAGCCTTTTTACGGTTGGTTCTAAATGACGGACATTTGGGTTAAAGGCAGCTGAAACACCGAAGTTCGTCTGTAGTTTTAATGACGTTCCTGAGATAGACTGTCCGTTATTAAATTGTTTGATCATTTGTATTAATTCAAATGATGAAACATCATATACTGAAGTAGCACCAGGAAAATTACCAACCTTAGTCGGATCACCAGTTACAGCCAATACTTGATTAATACCAAGTGTATGAATACCCATAATATGTGATTGAAGTCCTATGATGTTTCGATCACGACAAGTAATATGAACGAGAGGGCGTATATTATATTTTTCTTTTAAAATTGAAGCAACTGCAACATTACTTATGCGTGGAGTTGCTAGAGAGTTATCTGCTAAGGTAATCACATCAACCCCAGCCTGTTGAAGTGCTTGTGCACCTTTAAAAAATGTATCTGTGTCCAAATGTTTCGGTGAATCAAGCTCAACAATGACTGTGCGTCTAGATTGTACCATTTCGTGTAAATGGGGTTCAGCAGTAACGGTAGGCTTACTGACTGAAATTGGTTTACGTTCCTTTACACGTTTTTCATCAATTGGAGTTAAACCATTTAGTGCTTTTCTCATCGCCTCAATATGCTTTGGTGTCGTTCCACAACAACCACCTAACAACCTAACTCCTTGCTCGCGCATGCTAATAGCAGCGTCTGCAAAATATTCAGCATCAGATTCATAGATCAGCCTTCCATCAACTAAGTCTGGTAAACTTGCATTAGGGTAGGCAGAAAGGTAAGCATTGTTAGGCAAAGGAACTTGCTCAAGTGACTTAATCGTATGATAAGGACCGAGTCGGCAGTTTGTTCCAATCACATTTGCTCCAAGTTGCTCGAGCTTTGAAAATGCTTCATGTAATGGGGTACCGTCCTGTAGTACACCAACTTCATGCATAGACACTTGGGCAATGACTGGTTTAGTTGTTCTTTTCCTTACTTCTTGCAGTACGGTGTATAGTTCTTCAATGTCATAATAGGTTTCTAGTAAGATTCCATCAACATTTGCTTCTAACAGTGCATCAAGCTGTTCAATAAAAGCCTCTTTAATTTCCTCAAGTTCGGCAATACTTTTCCTTACGCCACGAATTCCACCTATTGTTCCTAATATATAATGCTCGTCACTTTTCCCGATGGAACGCTTTGCTATTTGAACTGCAGCTTTATTAATTTCTGTTACTTTATTTTCAAGGTCGTATCTAGCTAATTTAACACGATTTGCTCCATACGTATTAGTTTGGATAACATTAGCTCCTGCTTGAATATATGCTTCATGTACTTGTTGGATTCGATTTGGTTGAGTGAGGTTAAGTTCCTCAAAACAATAGTCGACACCGTATGAATAGAGGAGTGTCCCCATCGCACCATCAGCAATTAAAATGTCATTTTTTAAACGTTCTAGTAGTTTCATAGGCTCACCTTATACTCTGAATGATGTGTTGGAAGTTGATCTAATGCTTGTGAGAAATCTGCTATAAGATCAAGAGGGTTTTCAAGACCAACAGATAGTCGCAAAAGTCCGTCAGTGATTCCTCTTTTATTTCTTTCTTGAGCTGGCATAGCTGCATGCGACATTTTTGCTGGATAGGATAGAATGGATTCAACAGCACCTAAGCTAACGGCGAATACTGGTATTTTTATATACTTTGAAACAGTACGTACACTTTCAGCATCCTTTAACTTAAAAGATAATACAGCACCTGGGCTAGTAGACTGTTCTTGTTGAAGGGAATATCCTTCATGGTCAGTTAAACCTGGATAGTAAACCTCCTCAACTTTAGGGTGTTGTTGTAAAAATTGTGCAAGCTGTAATGCACTTTGCGAAGATTGTGTCATGCGGACGTGCAATGTTTTTATGCCCCGTAAGACGAGCCAAGCATCTTGAACCCCAAGGACGGCACCGAATGCATTTTGAATAAAGGCAAGTTGATTGGCTAACTGCTCATCTTTGACAACGGCTAGCCCTGCGATGACATCACTATGTCCTGATATGAACTTGGTTGCACTATGCAAAACGATATCTATACCTAAATCCAATGGTCGCTGTAAAATTGGTGTCATAAACGTATTGTCTAAAAATGTGAGGCAACCTTGTTTTTTAGCTAGTGTGACAATCGCTCTAATATTAGTCACTTTAAGTAAAGGGTTTGACGGTGTCTCAATATATATTACCTTCGTATTTGTTTGGATAGAGTCTTCAACTTCCTGTAGGTTCGTCATGTCTACAAATGTGTGATCGATGCCGAATTTTGTTAGTACCTCTGTTACAACCCGAAATGTTCCACCGTACACATCCTCGCTTATGAGTACATGATCACCTTTTGATAACAGCATAAAAGCACTTGATATGGCAGCCATACCAGAGGAAAAAGCGAAGCCTCTCACACCATTTTCTAATTCAGCTATCGTCTCTTCTAAAGCTTCACGGGTAGGATTACCAGAACGACTATAGTCATATTTTGAAAAATTTTCTAAATCAGCTTGATGAAATGTTGATGCATGCTGAATCGCAACACTTACTGCACCTGTATGAGGATCTACTTTATGCTTATTATGAAGTAGCTTAGTTTGATCAGAAAATGAATTAGACATATGTGTTCACCCCTTCCTTAGCTGCTTTTAATGCTGATGTAAGATCATCTATGAGATCATCAGCATTCTCGATACCAATTGAGAATCTTAATAAGCGATTGCAAATTCCGTTTGCAACTCTTATTTCTTCAGGTATATCTGCATGTGTTTGTGTAGCTGGATAGGTGATGAAGCTTTCAACACCACCAAGGCTTTCAGCGAAAGTGATAAGGCGTAAGTTTTGTAAAAATGGATTAACCCATTTTTCATTTCGTATTTTAAACGACAACATGCCACCACGCTGTGGATAATAGATTTCTACAATATCTTCATGCGCTTTCAAAAATGAAGCAATTTTTTTTGCATTTTCTTCATGCTGTTTTAGACGTAAATGGAGAGTTTTCATTCCACGGATGAGTAACCATGAATCAAAAGGTGATAACACAGCACCAATTGCGTTATGGTAATTACCAAGTTGAGCAGATAGCTCATCTCCTTTTGAAACAATTAACCCTGCTAGCACATCGTTATGACCCCCCAAGTATTTTGTTGCGCTATGGATGACAATGTCTGCCCCTTGAGTTATAGGTTTTTGTAGCAGTGGAGTATAAAATGTATTGTCCACGATTAATAACAAATCATTTTCCTTTGCAACCTTTGCTGCAATTTTTAAGTCAACCTCTTGCATAAGTGGATTTGTTGGAGTTTCTATAAATAACGCTTTCGTATTGCTATTTATTAATTCTTCTATAGCATTTATGTTACTAAAATCAGCATAGTGAAAAGTAAAGCCATTTCTTCGAAAAGATTCTTCAAATAACCGGTATGTTCCTCCGTACAAATCATGTGTAACGATCAGCTCATCTCCCTGCTCAAAGAGAGCTAAAACTGTTTGAATCGCAGCCATACCTGAACTACAAGCAAAGCCTTGATCACCTTCCTCAAGCTGTGCTATTGCCTGTTCGACAATTTGTCGAGTTGGATTACCCGTTCGAATGTAATCATACCCTGTAGACTCACCTATACCTGTGTGACGGTAGGCTGTTGACAAATAGACAGGTGGATTGACCGTCCCAGTAATATTTTCACTTCTGTTTCCAATTTGGGCACATGCTGTTTCGATATTTATTTTCGTCATATAAATTCCTCCTCATTTCAATTGATTTTCTATACTTGTTTAAAGTGGTAAAGTTTTGTGGTAGTTTTAGAACGTTAAGTACGGACTTATAAATCTATAAAAGAGTAATAAAAAAAACCTTCTGATAAGAAGGCTTTGAGTTTAATCATCAGCTCTCCTTATCTTCCAAGCGAAAAGTATATACATTTCGCTTGCTGGATTTAGCACCTGACCATAAATATGGCTGGTTGCTGAGGTTTCAAAGGGCCAGTCCCTCCACCTCTCTTGATAAGATGAATTGTTTATTTATCTTAGTTTTTAAGACTCCTACCTCTAAAAGAAGGAGCTACCGGATCACGTGGGATACATTTACCACCTGATTCATTTTTAAGTTGAATGAGTTAATGTATTAAATATTGATTGCATATAAATTTACAATAGATTTGACTGTTTTGCAAGATATTTTTAGAATTTTTTTATAAGTTAAAAAATGGTATGATCAATATATACTATGTTCAACAAGGATAAAAACTACAGAAAATAATTAGGTAAATTGTATGCAGGTGGTGTGTTATATATGAAAACCTTTTTAATAAGGTTGACTACTTTTTCAGCTTTGTGGGGAGGGTTTCTCTATGTAGAAGTATCTCATTCAACAAGGTGGTACATATCCATTTTGGTTTGTGCTTTGTCGTTCGTCTGTTTCTTTTTCATCCCTATTGTTAAAAAAAAGATAATATTCTATTTTCTGCTTCTTTGCATGTTGTTTGTTTCGAGTGTTTTGTTTATTCAAGACGAAAATACATTTAGTAAATTACTATTTTTGTATATAACGATAGATGCTATTTCATTATTATCACAAAAGCAATATCAACTATTTTCAGTTGTTAGTGTCGGTTTAATGGGTATGCTGCTGATTTTTACTAATGCTATAAATATTGAATTAGTTGTTATACTCATATTTTGTTATTATTTGAGTATTTTGTTAAATAAAAAAATGACGGAGACCAATTATAAACAAGACATGTATGAGGAGCTTTTAGGTGAATATCGAAATCTAAAACGCATTAGTTTACGAAATGAACGGGCAGCTCGATTAGAAGAAAGAACAGGAATTGCTCGTGAGATTCATGATTCGGTCGGTCATAAATTAACAGCATTGCTTATGCAAATCGAAATACTTTCGATGAAAGAAAAACGACAGGAATATGGAATTTTGAAAGAACTTGTTCGTGAAAGTTTAGAAGAAACGAGGCATGCGGTTAAAACACTAAAAGATGAGGAATTTGAAGGTCTGTCGTCAGTGCTTCAATTAATTAGAAAGTTAGAATCAGAGAGTCATATACTCGTGCATTTTACGACAAAACAAGGAGCTTTATCTGTGAGCTTATCCAATCAACAAAGCGTTACTTTATATAGAGTTATACAAGAGGCACTAACAAATGCGATGCGTCATGCACAATCTCGTGAAGTATTTGTAACAATTGGTAAATCAGCTGTTGGAGATCTTTATTTTGAAGTGACGAATAAGATTTTTAAAACTGAATCTTTTACTATAGGATTTGGACTAAGTAACATGCGGAAACGTGTTGAAGAGCTAAATGGGGATATAAACTTCAATCAAACAGAGTCTCATTTTGTAGTTAAAGGATCATTTCCTGTATATGCAAAGGAGGTTATATAAATATGTATAACATTATTGTAGTAGAAGACCAGGCAATTGTTAGGCAGGGACTTGTCATGATGATTGAACAAGAAGACCAATTTCAAGTAGTGGCTCAAGCTGGAAATGGCCATGAGGCAATTGAACAATTGGAGAAGCATTTGGTTGACGTTGTTGTAATGGATATACGAATGCCCGAAATGAATGGTCTCGAAGCTACTAGAATAATTAAACAGCGATGGCCACAAGTAAAAATATTAATATTAACTACGTTTAATGATGATGAATACGCAATGCAAGCACTAAAAGACGGTGCAAATGGCTTTATGCTAAAGACAGCTGAACCAGCGAAACTCGTTAGTGCAATACATAGTAGCTTAAACGGTGGTATGACTATACATGACGAAGTAGCTGCTAAAGTGATGCCTCGGTTATTGACAGATAGACATCGGGAAAAAATAGACATTCCATTAACAAACCGTGAGCTTGCTGTAACAAAGTTAGTAGGCGAAGGAAAAACAAATAAGGAAATTTCTCAGGAGCTACACTTGTCAATTGGCACTGTAAAAAACCATATTACGCAAATACTACAGAAACTTGATTTACGGGATCGCACACAACTTGCCATCTTTGCTGTGAAAAATGATATTACGTAAGCAGATAAAAAGGAGAAAAGTACGGTGATTAATTACAAGATTAATATGCCAATAAGTCCGCAAGATATTGCACATGTACTCCAAAGTTCTGGTATAAAGCGACCTTATGATGACCTTGATAGAATTGAGAAGATGTTTTCACATTCTAACATCGTTGTGAGTGCTTGGAATGGAGATGAGCTTGTGGGTATTGCACGTTCAATAACCGATTACTATTATTGTTGTTACTTATCTGATTTAGCTGTGTCAGCACCATTTCAACAAAGAGGAATTGGCAAAGAATTAATTGCGATCACCCAACAGTTTGTGGGTGATCAAGTGGCACTTATTTTATTATCTTCAAAACAAGCGATGGATTATTATCCTAACATTGGGTTTACAAAGCTTGATAATGCATTTAGGATTCCGAGAAAACATTGATCTAACGTAGTGTGTAGGTAGGGAGCCGACGAGGCTCTTTTTTTCGTTTCTTTCAGTAAAAGTGATGAATTGGACAGTAAAAGTAAGTTCGGACAGTAAACATATGAATACGGACAGTAAAAGAAGAGATTTGGACAGTAAACGCAAGAGTGCGGACAGTAAAAGTAAAAGTGATGAATTGGACAGTAAAAGTAGAAGTTCGGACAGTAAACATATGAATACGGACAGTAAAAGAAGAAATTCAGACAGAAAGCGCATGAGCATAGACAGTAAAAGAAGATAATTGGACAGTAAGGCGAAAATTTGCACATTTGAATAATCATGTGACTAAGGTCATGTTTATCATTCAAAGTGGTGACGACAGACAGTGTGAAATGTCAGTGAAAGACTGTACGATATAAATAGTTAGTTAGAAAGAGGAGGCGATAATATTGTTAGAAGTTGTAGAGTTGAAGAAGAAATTCAAACAAATCGTCGCTGTGGATGGAGCAAATATGTTTTTAGAGCGAGGAGAAACAATTGGTCTGCTCGGGCCAAATGGAGCAGGAAAATCTACTGCTATTTCGATGATTTCTACACTCATAGCACCTACGAGTGGTGATGTGCGCTTAAACAATACTAGTGTGTTAAAAAATCCGCAGTCGCTTAGAGAAATACTTGGAGTTGTCCCTCAAGACATCGCATTATATCCTGATTTAACTGCGAAAGAAAATCTTGAATTTTTTGGCAGTGTTCATAGATTAAAAGGATCACAGCTTAAAAAACAAGTTGAAGAAGTTCTTCAAATTATTGGACTTGAAGAGAAGAAAAAGGAATTAGTAAAAAACTTTTCAGGTGGGATGAAGCGTCGTTTAAATATCGGTGTAGCCCTTTTACATGAACCAGAAATTATCATCATGGATGAACCTACAGTAGGAATTGATCCACAATCTAGAAATTATATTTTACAGACTGTTAAACATTTAAATCAAGAAAAGCAAATGACGGTTTTATATACGAGTCACTATATGGAGGAGGTCGAATTTATTTGCGATCGAATTTATATTATGGACCAAGGAAGAATTATTGCTTCTGGTACAAAGGATGAAATCAAAAATATTTTATCAAATGAAAAAACGCTAGAAATAAAAGTTGAGAGGTTGAAGGATGACTTTATTTATTCACTTAAGAATCACCCTCTTATTAATAAACTATCAACTGAAAATCAATTAGTTACAATTATTGTAGCTAAGGAAGTGAATTTATTTAGTGAATTGTTTAGACTCGCTGAGGAAACTGATACAACGATCACTTCGGTTGAAGTAAAAGTCCCTACATTAGAAGATGTTTTTCTTCATTTAACAGGAAGAGCATTAAGGAATTGAGGTGATGAATATGTTTTGGTATTTACTCAAAAAACAATTGTTACTATTTCTTAGAAATCGGCCAGAATTGCTGTTGTTACTTGGTATGCCACTAATATTAATCACGATTTTAGGTTTTGCTTTAAGCGGTGTGATGGATGGTGATCATCTTGAAATCGATGCTAAAGTAGCACTTATTCAAATTGGAAGTGAACAGGATGAAATCAATCGTTTTATTAATGATTTAGCAGAAAAACAATTGCCGGATGAGCAAAAAGAAGTCATTACAGCAGTTGCAAGTGAACTATCACCGATTGACATTATGAAAAATGAAATATTTAGAAATGAGGAGCTTTCATCGTTCTTATCGATTGAAGAATTTGATGGGAACGAGATTGAACAGTTAAAAAGTGATGACACATATGCTGTGATCATTGAAACACCAGAAAACTTTACGTATGACATATTGAATTCAATGTTTTTTACTGCAGATACCATACCAGAGCTAAGTTTTTATGTTAATGAAGGCAAAGATATAACATCAAAAATAGTTGAAGACGTAATAATGTTTTTTCAAAATCAGCTTTCTACATTTGTTACTTTGGGAAAACAAGGTGTGATAACAGAACAAGTATATGCCAATCCAAATGATATTGAGGTCAACACGGAAACTGTGACAAAACGGGAGCCAGTTACTTCTCTCGGCTACTATGCGATAGGGATGAGTGTCATGTTCGTTCTGTATATCGCAACAACGATAGGGTCATTTGCCCATGTTGAAAAAGAGTCGCTCGTCTTTGATCGTATCATGTTAGCAAACGTATCTAGGAGGGTCTATTTTACAAGTATATTTTGTTCGGCTGTCTTACTAGCATTTTTCCAGTTATGTATATTATATGGTGTCGTCGCCCTTGTTTATCAAGTAACGTGGAGTTCATTAGGAGCATTCTTAGTTGTTACATTGTCAATATGCTTTACGACAGGTGGTCTCGCTGTGCTTATGACATCGTTAAATTATCGTTTCAAATCAGAAGAAATATCTACCTTTTTCTCTTCAGTTGGTATTCCAGTTATTGCTTTTTTAGGTGGGAGTATGATGCCTACAGCACAAATGTCTGAGTCTATGGCATTTTTCTCGAAAATCACACCTAATGGAGCAGGTATGACAGCTTATTTGAAAATATTACAAGGGTATTCTATAACAGATGTAATCCCATCATTACTCACTTTATTAATAATAGGAATTGTTCTTCTATTATGTTCAATCGTGAGCTTTCCGAAAAGGAGAGGTGCATTATGATTACGATATTAAAGACAAAATTCCGGTTGTTAATGCGAAAACCATGGGCATATATTATTATGACAGCTGTTTGTATGCTTATTGCATTGTTTATAGGTAAGGGTACTGAACAATCAATTAGCGTACCTGTATATAGTGACTTGTCAGAACAAGCAACGACTGACTTTATAAATGAGCTTAAAAAATCTGATGCATTCAGTTTTAATTTAATGAGCAAAGAAGAACTAAATGAAATAGTAGCAGAAGGAAAAGCTGAGGCGGGAGTGATTCTTAAAGAGCGAGGATTCGATCTCATTATTGCTGCAAACACAGAAAACCAAATGGTCATTAAGCAATACGTACAGCAAAAGTATATCAATCATATGCAAATACAGGCTTTAATAGTGGAAGCCGAACAACAGGATTTCAGCACTGAGCCTATAGTAGAGGCATTTAACTCATTAGAAAATAATCAAGTTTTTACGATCAATAAAGAATATTTTCATTCAAGTGATGCATTCTTATATGATGCAAATGTGCAAGGTTTGTTTGGAAGTGCCCTTTTCTTTGTTATATTTACGATTGCCATTAATGTATCAAGTATTTTACAAGAAAAAAAAGACGGGGTTTGGGATCGAATGATATTGTCACCTGTACGTAAATGGGAAATGTATGTTGGTAATCTGATGTATACATTTTTAGCAGGTTATTTCCAAGTTGTCATCATATTTCTCGTTTTTCGATACTTAACAAATATAGATTTTAATGGAGCGTTTTGGAAAGTGCTATTGCTCCTCGTACCTTACGTCTTTTCCATCGTAGCTTTATCAGTGATGTTAACAGGATTTGTAAAAAATATTCAGCATTTTAATGCATTAATCCCAATTATTTCTGTAAGTATGGCGATGATTAGTGGAGCCTATTGGCCAATTGAAATCGTTACATCTGAAGTTTTATTAGCAATCTCGAAGGTTTTACCGCTTACTTATGGAATGGAGCTCTTAAAGGGAGCAGTTATATATGATTATTCAATGAGTGATTTTATCTTTCCAATTAGTATTTTATGTTTGATGGGTGTGTTGATGATGGGTGTAGGAATTAATTTTATTGAACGAAGACAAACGTAGATAAACGTTTAATGAGTCTTTTATATGAAGATTCTTTTCGTAAGGCTCTTTACGTAAACTGTGTTGCTATAGTTCCTAAGCAAGAAGATAAAGATGTAGTATTACTCAGCAGTCAATGTTTATAGAAGAAAAGCTCCCTGAATGCTATATGTATACGTGTTTAGATCTTAAGTAACAGCTAGAAAAAAGTGTGAATAATTCGTATTGGGAGGGTTTTATTTTGAAGGGCATATTAATTATTAATGGACACCCAAATGGTAATAGTTTCTGTTCAGCGTTAGGGAAAGCCTATAAAGATGGTGCATTAGAAGGTGATAACGAAGTTCGAGAGCTTTCTCTTGCTCAGTTGAAATTTAATCCAATTCTTAAAGGGTATGGTCAAACAATGGAGTTTGAGCAAGATTTACAGAAGGCTCAGGAATTCATAAAATGGTCGGATCATATTGTATTTACGTATCCAACATGGTGGGGAACGATGCCTGCATTATTAAAAGGATTTATAGATCGGGTTTTTTCACCGGGATTTGCTTTTAAATATACTGAAGGCCCGCTTCCTGAAAAACTATTAAAAGGGAGGTCTACGAGGTTAATTGTTACAATGGATTCACCAAAATGGTATTACAATTTAGTTTATGGGAAGCCGGGACATAATGCCATGAAAAGGAGTACGCTTAAGTTTTGCGGAATTAATCCCGTTAAGGTTACAACAATCGGACCTATAAGCCAATCAACAGATGACAAAAGACAAACGTGGCTAAAAGAAATAAAACAATTAGGCATTTCATCGGCATAATTCACTAAATTTATTGTATTTGCCCCTTTACTTACAGCCAAGTGCTTAAGGTGAAGGGGCTTAATCGTTATAGTTTCTTTAGAAAGTGTAAGTAGCTTGATGCTATTCAATGGATAGCCATTGTACTCTGTTAAACTCGTAATGTAAATGAATGCTTTGGTTGTATGTTTAGAAATAATAGCATAATGGTATTGGCAATATATTTTGTATCGTAGTGAGGTGGCCATACAGAGAAATGCTCTTAGCAAATATGTTAAACTAAAAGGTAGCAAACAAAGAGAGGATTTTTTGATGAGTAAGACTGTAGTATTAGCTGAAAAGCCTTCAGTAGGCAGAGATATAGCAAGAGTATTGAAATGTAAGAAAAAAGGAAATGGATTTTTTGAAGGAGATAAATACATCGTCACATGGGCACTAGGTCATTTAGTCACATTAGCTGATCCAGAAGCATATGACGTGAAATATAAGTCATGGAAGTTAGAAGATTTACCAATGCTTCCTAACCGTGCAAAGCTCGTAGTTATTAAAAAAACGAGTAAGCAATTTAATGCTGTAAAGGCACAATTAAATAGGAAAGATGTTAAGGAAGTAGTTATTGCCACAGATGCTGGTCGAGAGGGTGAGCTTGTAGCTAGGTGGATTCTTGAAAAAGTACGTATTAATAAACCAATCAAGCGCCTTTGGATATCATCTGTTACAGATAAGGCTATTACAGAGGGCTTTCGAAAATTAAGGGATGGAAAAAGTTATGAAAACCTATATGCTTCTGCTGTAGCCCGGGCTGAAGCTGATTGGTATGTAGGTATTAATGCAACGCGTGCATTAACGACTAAATTTAATGCTCAGTTGTCTTGTGGAAGAGTGCAAACACCAACAATTGCAATGATTGCAAAAAGAGAAGAAGAAATTCGTAACTTCAATCCAAAGACATATTATGGAATTCAAGCAGTAACGAAGGATCATTTGAAACTAGTGTGGTTAGATAATAAAACAAAGGACACTAAAACATTTTCAAAAGATAAATGTGAAAACACTCTTTTAGCAGTAAAAAATAAACATGCACAAGTTGTGGATGTGAATAAAACAGCTAAAAAGAGCTATGCACCACAGCTTTATGATTTAACAGAACTACAAAGAGATGCTAATAAGCGCTTTGGGTATTCTGCGAAAGAAACGCTGTCTATAATGCAAAAGCTGTACGAGCAGCATAAATTATTAACATATCCACGTACAGATTCAAGATATATATCTACAGATATTGTGGCAACATTAAAGGATAGAGTTGATGCTTGTAGTGTTCAGCCATATGCAAAATTAGCAATGAAAATATTGAAACAACCAATTAAGTCGAAGAAATCCTTTGTTGATAATAGTAAGGTTTCTGATCACCATGCCATCATTCCAACTGAGCAATCAGCCATGTTAAGCTCACTTAGTGACAAAGAGAGAAAGATATATGATTTAGTAGTGAAACGGTTTTTAGCTGTACTATTCCCTCCATTTGAATATGAACAAACAACAATAGTTACATCAATTGCTAGTGAGCAATTTATTGCCAAAGGGAAGCGTATTATAAACCAAGGGTGGAAAGAGGTTTATGAAAATCAATTTGATGACGAAGTAAACGATGTTATTTCTGAACAAACGTTACCTAGCATTTCAAAAGGAGATGTATTGCAAATAACAGCAGTTTCTCAAACAACAGGAGAAACGAAACCTCCTGAATCGTTCACTGAAGCTAGCTTATTGTCTGCAATGGAAAATCCTAAAAACTATATGAAAAAGAACGATAAACAATTAATAAATACAATTGGAAAAACTGGTGGACTTGGTACGGTAGCTACAAGAGCAGATATTATTGAAAAACTATTTAATAGCTTTTTAATAGAAAAAAGAGGGAAAAGTATCTTTATTACTTCCAAAGGGAAACAACTGCTTGACCTAGTTCCTGAGGATTTAAAATCACCGGAACTTACAGCAGAATGGGAACAAAAACTAGAGGCTATTTCAAAAGGATCACTCCAAAAAACAGCATTTATAAATGAAATGAAACATTACGCAAAGGATGTTGTTCATAAGATAAAAAATAGTGACAAGAAATTTAAGCACGATAATATAACAGGAAAAAAATGCCCTGATTGTGGAAAACCAATGCTAGAAGTAAACGGTAAGAAAGGGAAGATGCTTGTTTGTCAAGATCGTGAATGTGGTCATCGGAAAAATGTTTCAAAAGTAACGAATGCACGGTGCCCGAACTGCCGAAAAAAACTAGAGCTACGTGGAGAAGGAGAAGGACAAATTTTTGTCTGTAGCTGTGGTCATCGTGAAAAACTATCTACTTTTAATGAACGTAGAAAAAGCTCGAAAAATAAAAATGTTTCGAAACGAGAAGTATCGAACTATTTAAAGAAACAAGATAAACAAAGTGATGATTTGAAAAACCCTGCCTTAGCTGAAGCGTTAGCAAAGTTAAAATTAAATAAGTGAACACGACGGAGCTTATAAGATATAATAAGAATATAAAGAATTATTACACAAAGGAGGGATAAAGTATGGATATTGTATCAATCATTGCCGAAGATAAAATAAAAAGGGCATATAGCGACGGGGATTTTAATCACCTTCCGGGTAAGGGAAAGCCCCTAGTCTTAGAAGATTTATCACATATACCAGAACACCTCCGTATGAGCTATAAATTGTTAAAAAATGCTGGAATGATGCAGGAAGCAGATGAATTAAAGAAAGAAATGATGACAATCGAACAGTTGATTGCATCAACTCAAAATGAAGACGAAAAAATCAAATTAACAAATAGGTTAAACGAAAAAATGATTCGTTTTAATCAACTGATGGAAAAAAGAACAGTGTCTTCGAATTCCTCTGCCTTTAAACAATATCAGCAACAACTTCATAACAAGCTTTGGTAAGTCATTCTACTAAGTGATTAGAGCTAAAAAATATATACAACGTTTCTGTAGAATCGTATGTTTATTACTAGGACAAGTAACAGGTTACTTGTCCTTTTTGTGTTCTCGATTATAGCCATAACGAAAACGATTTAGTAAAAAATAAACAACAAAGAAGATGTAAATTATAAAATGTGAACAATTTAAGAAAACGATTCCATTGCTTTCATATCAATCCTTTTGAGGGTATGTATATCTAAAATAATGTGACCTAATACAAAATTTCCTTACTTAAAAGGAGCGAAAACATTTCTTACAATATATGTAGAGAGAACACATCGAGTATAAGAGGTGGTGAACATATGGATGCAAAAATTGACCAAGCTTCTGAGGAAGTCATTATCACCAGTACAAAAAAAGAAAAAGTAAAAAAAGTATCCAGAACAATAATTTCACAAAAATATTTACAAGTCATGGCTCTTCTCGGAGTCGTATGGATGTTTATATTTAATTACATCCCTATGTATGGGGCTATTATAGCTTTTAAAGAGTACAGTATTATTAAATCGATTGCAGAAGCGCCTTGGGTCGGCTTAATGCATTTCAAGGAATTTTTGCAAGATGAGGAATTTGTAAATGTACTGAAAAACACACTTGGAATTAGTTTAATTAAACTATTTATTGGTTTTCCATTACCGATTATTTTCGCACTATTATTAAATGAGCTAACGTCATTAAAATTCAAAAAAGCAGTTCAAACAATTACCTATTTACCTCACTTTCTTTCGTGGGTTGTGTTAGGCGGAATTGTCACAACATGGTTAGCTGATATCGGATTTATTAATGATATTCTACTAGGTTTAGGAATCGTCGATGAGCGAGTAAGTTATTTAGCTGATCCGAAATACTTTTGGGGAATTGTTATCACATCCGATATATGGAAAGAGCTAGGTTGGTCAGCGATAATTTATTTAGCAGCAATCGCAGGTGTCTCTCCTGAGCTATACGAATCGGCAAGAATTGATGGGGCAGGTCGCTTGCAAAGAATGTGGCACGTAACTTTACCATCGATTCGTCCAACAATTACAATCTTATTTATCCTAGCTGTCAGTGGTGTGTTAAATTCAAACTTTGATCAAATCTTAATATTACGTAATCAATTAAATGAAAGCGCTAGTAATGTTATAGACATATACGTTTATTCAACGGGTATCCAAAATGGTCGTTTCTCCTATGCAGCAGCAATTGGGTT
The DNA here is from genome assembly GCF_033963835.1 of Cytobacillus sp. IB215665. Taxonomy (NCBI): domain Bacteria; kingdom Bacillati; phylum Bacillota; class Bacilli; order Caryophanales; family Bacillaceae; genus Cytobacillus; species Cytobacillus sp. IB215665. The sequence continues at coordinate 63,166 of NZ_JAXBME010000019.1, read as the reverse complement.
ATTTAAAGCAGTCATCGCCTTCATATTGTTGTTAGGTGCAAACAAGATTACTAAAAAACTAGACGGAACAACGTTATTCTAGGAGGTGACTGACTTATGTTAAAGCTATTTAAATTGAATCGAAGAACAAAAAGCGAATATATCTTTGATACTTTTAACTTATTATTAATGCTGTTCATATGTTTTATCACCATTTACCCAATTTGGTATGTTATCGTAAATTCTTTAAATGATGGTGTCGATGCGATGCAAGGAGGAATTTACTGGTGGCCACGAGAATTTACGCTAGAAAACTATGCAGCAGTATTTTCTAACCAGGGTATCGTTACATCATTTGGAGTTACAATTGCCAAGACAGTCATCGGAACAATTGCACATGTGTTTTTTACCGCTATGGTAGCGTATGCTTTTTCGAGAAAAGATTTAACTGGTAGAAAGATATACATGTTTATCGGTGTTGTTACGATGTTCTTTAACGGAGGTTTAATCCCTTACTTCCTATTAATAAGAGATATTGGCTTATTTGATAATTTTCTCGTATACATTATCCCGACACTGTTTAATTTCTTCCACCTTATTATTTTCGTCTCTTTCTTTAGGCAATTACCACCGTCACTAGAGGAAGCAGCAAAAATGGATGGCGCCAATGATTTTATGATATTTATTAAAGTCATTATTCCGTTGTCAATGCCTGTTATTGCGACGATAGCCTTATTCCAAGGTGTTTATCAATGGAATGACTACTTTGCAGGGGTAATATTTGTTAATAATCCTGATTTACAACCGATACAGACGTATTTATATAGGGTAGTAGCTGAATCCAGTTCTAATCAGATGCTAGCTAATGCGCCTGGAGGCATAACAACAAGAACTGTTACATCACAATCTATTAAACTAGCAACGATGGTCGTTACGACATTGCCTATCGTCCTAGTATATCCATTCCTACAAAAATACTTTGTTAAAGGAATGTTAATTGGATCAGTAAAAGGGTAATATGATTTTGTTTTGAATATCTTTTTACTTAAAAAAGATATTTAAATATATTGGACTCTGAATGGTACTGAGTACTTAATAGAAAGAGGAATGGATGTTATGATAGAATAAATTGTTCCTCTTTCTTTATGAAAGTATTTAACTAACGAGTATCATAAACAGATTCTAACTTATAAAAGGAAAAGAAAGGGGTTTATTATGAAAAGAGTATTTTCTTTAAAGGGCTTATCATTATTATTAGTGTTAGCACTATTTCTTTCCATTATTGCAGGATGTGGAAGTAAGGAAACAAATGAAACCGCTTCCCAGAAAGACGAAGGAGAAAAAACGACAAGAACTGCTGATGAACCTGCATGGCAGGCTGATACATCTCCGATAGAGTTTGATTGGTATGTAAACTTCTCATGGTTTGCTCATAAATGGGGAGAAGATGCTATCTCAAAATATGTAACAGATAAAACTGGAGTATCGATTAACTTCCAATCGCCAGCAGGTAATGAAATTGAAAAAATGAATACGATGATTGCTTCTGGAAAAATACCTGACTTTATTACAATTGGTTGGTGGGAAGATGCAGTCAAGCAAATGATTGAGGGAGAATTAGTACTTCCATTAAATGAGCTAGCTGACCAATACGATCCTTACTTCTTTAAAGTAGCTGATGGTGCGAAGCTTGAATGGTATAAACAAGAAGATGGAAACGTTTACGGCTATCCGAACGCATCATCTTCACCGAAAGACTTTGAAAAATATAGTGAGTTTAAATCATCAAACCAAACGTTCTTAGTTAGAAAAGATATGTATGAAGCAATTGGTAGCCCTGACATGAGCACTCCAGAAGGATTCATAAATGCTCTTGAAGCAGCAAAAGAGAAATTTCCTGAAGTGAATGGCGCACCTTTAATTCCACTTGGACTAAATGAGTTTACTGATGTAGGTAACTCTTCATTAGAAGATTATTTACAAAATTTCTTAGCGATACCATGGGAAAAAGATGGTAAAGTGTATGATCGTAGATTAGATTCTGAATATTTATCTTGGTTAAAAACGTTAAGAGAAGCAAATGAGAAGGGTTTAATTGCGGATGATATTTTTATCGATAAACGTCCACAAATGGAAGAAAAAATAGCACAAGGTAGATATTTTGCGATGCTTTATCAACGTAGTGATATGGCTGCACAACAGCAAGCATTATATGCTCAAGATCCTAACAGCGTATATATAGCTGTAGACGGACCAGCTAACTCAAACGGTGATGAACCAACCCTTGCTGGAGACAGTATCTCTGGATGGACAATAACGTTAATTTCTAAAGAAGTAGAAGATAAGGAGAGAGCGATTGCCTTCTTGAGCTATTTAATTAGTGAAGAAGGTCAAAAAGATACTTTCCTCGGTATAGAAGGTGAAACATATGAGGTTGTTGACGGAAAACCTCAGTTCACGGCTGATGTTCAAGAGTTATTAGATGCTGACCGTGCTAAATTTGACTTAGAAATTGGAGCATCTCATAAGTATTGGATGTTAATGGATACAAACATGACTCTTCCATGGATGCCACCATCTGTAGAACCATTCAAACAGATGGAAGATTGGACGAAGGGTAAAACGACAAGTTTCGCCGAATTCGATGGTTATAACCCAACAGGAACATCTGAAGAAGGTGTTGCGGCTCTAAAAATTGCTCAAGAGTGGGGAAAAGTTTTACCAAAACTAATAATAGCTGAATCAGACAAAGAATTCGATAAGATTTTTGACGAATTCCTTGAAAAACGTGATAAGTTTGGTCAGGAAAAAATTGATAAATATCGCCAAGATATATATGAAAAAAATAAGGCGAAAATAGATGCTTCAAAATAATAATAAAAGAGTAAAAAAGCTGCTTACGAAGGAATTATCCTTTGAAAGCATTTTTTTTTATTTCTTTTAGACAGGGGGGAGTGTCGTGGTCTTTTGTTATACCGTTACATGATGGTAAGCTCTTTTAAAACAAAAGGTTCTTTCCGAAAATAAAATAGAAGATAAAGATGTCGTTTTACTCAACAGACATCGTTTTCGCAACGATATCTAGTTGTTTACTTGTTCTAAAGCAACAATTTATGCGTAAACGATGATTTAAGAATTATTCTACAAAGCAAAATTGTCATTTTCACTTGAAGCTATGAGTCAATATTTATATTGTATTTTTAGAAGTCGAGAGCCAGCTATATAAGCTTATTCTTAGTATGAAGATATCTTTTTTAAATTTGTTTAGCCATCTTCAATTATTTAAACCATGTTGCCCATGAAAATCTATATAATAATGCTTTCATTGTTGTTGCCTTCTATGTCACTTACTAGTCGAAGAAAGTAAATTCCACATGCCTATAGGTGGAACGAGCTGAAAATTATGGTAGATTTTCATTTCTAATGAAGTTGTCACACTTTTTTATATTAAAATCTTATATAATATAATTAACTATCATTTTATGGGATGTGTAACAGATGAAAATTTTCAGGAAAATAGCATCCTATCGGTTAAATCACCGTTCATTATCATTACAAACAAAATTAATTATACTCTATATAGTTATTATTATGGTCCCAGTTATCGCATTTACGCTATATTATACTGAACAAATCTCTAACAGTGCAATTAGAGACGCAACAAAAAAGCAAGAGTATTTACTAGAATTAGAGAAAATTAATATTATGAACCATATTGAAACGATGAGAAGAACAGCGCAAATTGTCATTTCAGATCGTGATTTTCTTGATTTTATTAAAAAAAACCATGACAGTAATACGACTGATTTACTTTATTTTAAGTCGAATGTGTATTCAAATATTATTAAGTTACAATTTAATAACCCTAATATTAATGATATTCGTATATATACAGCTAACCCTAATATAAAGGAAATGTGGCCAGTTATATTTGATGAAAGTCGTATAAACAATAAGCCATGGTTTGAGGAAGTAATGAATCGAAATGGCATAGAGCTTTGGTGGTTCGATAATGACAACGTTGACATTCTTAATCGCTCGCTCAACATTAGTGATGCGAAAATTTCTGTTTTAAGAGAATTGGAATACCCTAAAGGTGAGCACTTAGCGATTATTGAAATTAGTATGCTGCAAGAGAATTTTTTTCCGAAAATGTTTAGTAATGTGAACGAAAATGAGTCTGCAATTGTTGTATTTGATCAAAACTTGAAACTAGTTCATAATCCTTTTAATCCGTTTATTCAAGAGAATAATTTGAATATTAATGAATTGAGAGAGAAGTTCGTTGGAACTGATAATCAGTTAACTTCATCCTTTCAATTTATGAATAATGAAAAACGATTCCTCGCAGTGTCGACATATATGGATGAGTTAAACAGTTACATGTTAAGTATTACATCTCTTGAAAGTATATATTCTGAAACAGCTAAAACGAGAAATCTAGTATTAAGTGGTATTATCCTTTTAGTAATTATTTTGTCTATTATCACGTATAAATTAATTTCTTATTTATTGAAAAATATGTATTTGCTTATAGATTCGATGAAAAAAGTTGAAAAGGGAAATTTTGAAGTGGATGTTACAGTAGATGAACGTAGTGAATTTGGAGAGCTTGCTAACCATTTCCGTAATATGCTAGGAAAAATTAATAGTTTAATTGCAGATGCAGTTAACAAACAAGCTATTACAAAAGAAGCGGAATTAAGGTCATTAAAAACTCAAATAGATGCCCATTTTCTCTATAATACGTTAGAAAATATTAAGATGATGTCTGAAATTGAAGGCAATTACGAAGTATCTGATGCTGTCACATCATTAGGTGATATTATGCGCTATAACTTAAAATGGAAGAACGATTTTGTAAGTTTGTCTGAAGAGTTAAGCCATATTCAAAACTATGTTGATATTATGAACTTACGTCTAGATAATCGTCTTACATTAACACTGACGATCCCACAAGAATTGAAAGAACATGAAGTGTTAAAAATGTCCTTACAGCCTATCGTTGAAAATTCGATCAAACATGGAATTTCACCGATCATATATAACAAACAAGGAATCATTGATATAAGAGCTTCGGTTGAAATGAAAAATATTTATATTGAAATAACGGACAATGGGATAGGTATGACGCAAGAAGAAGTTGCTGAGTTGCATGAGAAGATAAGCTTATCATCGTCACGCACAGAAGAATCTGAAAATGGAAGCGGTATCGGTCTTAGAAATGTACATGAGAGAATTAAAATACATTATGGAAACGAATACGGGATGTCAATTCAAAGTGTGAAAGGGCAGCATACAAAAGTAATGATTAAAATACCGTGTTAACTCATCTGGGAGGTAACTGCAATGTATAAGTTATTAATAGTAGATGACGAAAAAAATATTAGATTAGGTATTCAAGCGATGATCAAGAGGGAATTCTCTAATTTCATCGATACGATGGTTGCTGCTGACGGAGTAGAAGCATTAGAATTGATTCGTGAAAATAGCATAGACATATTGATTACAGATATAAAAATGCCTCGGATGGATGGTGTTGCACTCATAAAAGAGCTTCATACGAGTGAAGAGAAGCCAATCCTATTTATTTTAAGTGGCTATGATGATTTTGAATATACGAAAGCAGCGATTAAATGTAAAGTTAGAGACTATTTATTAAAACCAGTAAATCGTAAAGAATTGTTCGAAGCATTGCAACTTACAATTGATGAACTAGCTACAAATCGCTTAGCTTTACATCAACATTTAGATGATTTTCGGACGAGCCAATTAAATTACATTTTATTAAATCCAAATATAAAAGAGGAACAAGTTCAGCACATTTGTACAAAAATGAACATTAATGTTTTTCCGAATGGTTTTTATGTAGGTGTGATTGAACAAGATCGCATAATAAAAGGAGAAGACTTTCTTCAACATATAAGAAATCAAATCACAACATATCGAAAAAATGATGCTGATGATATTTTTTGTTTTTTAGATAAGGACGGTCATACGGTAGTTATAACAGGAAGTGAGAGTATATTTACTTTTATAAAAGATCAATTTAAGAAAGAAAAATATCCTTCATTTTCTATTGGTGTAAGTGAGAAGAGAGCAGAGATTAAGCACTTGAAGAAATCCTATCTTGAAGCTTGCTATGCTGTGAAATATCAGTTTTTATTTCCTCAAAGGCAAGTAATTTCGTATAAAGAAATAAAAAATAGGAAAGAAAATATTGCGCCACCTATTGAAGCAATTAATAAAATATCGAATATGTTAGGGACAGAGAGAGAAAAAGAAATTAAAACACTTCTTTTTGCTGTTCTTGATTACGAAAAAATATCAAAATATGATATTAGTTACATGGAAACGATAGGTAAAAAGTTGAATACTCTTGTTTTCGAGAAATCTTTTGCAAAACTTGGGGAAGAATCTATTGAGAATTTTCAGCTCGTTCACAAAGTTGCAGATATATACAATTTTAACGATTTCCATCAGTATTTTCATGCGATTGAAGATTTGACGATGCGTTTACATGAATATATTAAACAAGTTAAATCTGTTTATTCTGAACAAAAGTATATGGATAAGGCACTCAAATATATTGAAGATAATTTTCATAAGGATTTAAATTTGGCGGTAGTTTCGAATTATATCTCTTTAAATTATTCATACTTCAGCCATGTTTTTAAAGAATACACAGGGCTTAACTTTGTAGATTATTTAAAAAAGGTACGTATTCGCAGAGCGAAGTTACTATTGGTAGATACTGGAGAAAAGGTTTATGAAATTAGTAAACAAGTAGGTTATAAAAATCCAAAACAATTTACACGAGTTTTCCGTGAAATTGAAGGCATATCACCAAAGGAATATCGTGAAAAAATAAAATAAAATGAATTGACTTCTAAATATTCCTTAAAAATCATTATGTATACAGTGATTAACTGAACAAAATAGTTCGTTATTTCTTATATTTATTATAGGTTTATAGCTCTCCCTAAAATTTTGTAACCGAATACAAAATTATATATCTAAAGATGTGCTTATAGCAAAGGTAAAATAATGATGAGAAATAAAAATGATTGTTGAAGGAAAAGGAATTTTTCCTACGTTTAGTAAGCATGCGCAAAATGGAGGTCAATGATATTTTGTGCTATGAGGACAAGTAATTTTAATAACATTAATAGAGGTGTTAATTATGGAAAAATACAAATTTGATAATGAAGGCTATTTTGTCATTCAAGATTACGATAACGCAAAAAACTTTTCAAGCTTCTTACCTGGGGTAGCAGGTCTGTACGGTGTTCCAATGTGGGCATTTTATGTAAATCGTGGCCAAGCTATGGTGTCTTTTGGTGTTCAAGATAAAAACCATGCGATTACAGAATTTTTTCCGGCAAACCAAGCATACCAACGCGTATCAATGAATGGTTTTCGTACATTTATTAAGGTTAAAAGTGAAGCTGGTGAATCTATCATTGAGCCGTTCTCTTCCTACGGGGGTTCGAATGGTAAAGGTAGGAGCATGAAAATAAAAGAAAATGAATTAAAGATTGAAGAGATTGACGAAGTAAGTGGAATTAAAACGGTAGTCACTTATTTCACGCTTCCAAATGAAAACTTTGGTGCATTAATTCGTAAAGTTGAGATTGAGAATATTTCTGACAAAGCAGTGCAAATGGAGGTTCTTGATGGCCTTCCAGCAATTATTCCATTTGGAATAGATGATGCAGCTTATAAAGCAGTTGGTAATACACTAAAAAGCTGGATGGATGTATTTAATCTCGAGAATAACATCCCATATTATCGTGTACGATCATCAACTAATGATACTGCAGAAGTTGAAGAAATTACAAAGGGTCATTTTTATTTAAGTTTTGTAAATGATGGTGAGCTGTTATCCCCTATTGTAGATGGAGATTTAATCTTCGGTCACAATAGTTCAATGTCATATCCTAATATGTTTGAACAGTATACTGTTTCGCAATTAGTGGATAAGACTCCAATTACAAGCAACAAAGTGCCGTGTGGATTTTCTGCATTTGAGGCGTCGTTGCAAACGAATGAAAACGTTGTCTTAAATACAATTATTGGTCATGTGAACGACATAGAAATTGTTAATAACAAAAAAGATGAGATTGTTACTTCCCAATTTATTAATTTAAAATATGAAGAAGCAAAAACGATCGTTAATGATATTACAGAAGATGTTACGACTAAAACTGCTTATCCGTTATTTGATGCATACAGCAAGCAAAGCTATTTAGACAATATTTTACGTGGAGGATACCCGATTACACTTGGAACTGATCAAAATCCATTTGTTTACTACGTGTACTCTCGTAAGCATGGAGATTTAGAACGAGACTATAACTTTTTCTCCCTTGCACCAGAATTTTTCTCGCAAGGAAACGGGAATTTTCGTGATGTGAATCAAAATAGAAGAAATGATGTATTCTTCCATCCAGAGGTTGGGGATTACAATATTAAGCTATTTATGAGCCTTGTCCAAGCTGATGGTTACAACCCATTAGTAGTAAAAGGTGCAAGCTTTGAGCTAGTTGATAACACTGATATGGAGTGGCTAAGCGAGTTGTTTAGTTCTTTAGAAGATAGTCAATTTATGAAGCAAAAGCTAAATAAGACGTTCACACCAGGCGATGTTTTACAAACAATTGTAGATAAACAACTTTCCCTATCAATTTCTCTAGATGAATTTTTAACAGTCATACTTTCTAAAAGTAAACAAAACATTGAAGCTGAATTTGGTGAAGGTTATTGGATGGATCACTGGACGTACAACCTTGATTTAATAGAAAACTATTTAAAAATATTCCCAGAAAATAAAGCTTCCTTACTGTTTAAAGACCAATCATATAAATATTTTTATAGCCCTGTGTTCGTCAAGCCAAGGTCTGAAAAGTACGTACTTGCGAACGATAAAGTTCGACAGTATGGAGCGATACTTGAAGAAGAGCAAGCCTTAAGTGGGAATTGGTTAACAACGAAAAGTGGAGAAGAATATACAACAAACTTGTTTGTGAAATTATTTAATTTGAGCCTCGTGAAATTTGCTACATTAGACCCATACGGTATGGGAGTTGAGATGGAGGCTAACAAGCCAGGTTGGAATGATTCAATGAACGGCTTGCCAGGGCTTTTTGGATCTGGTATGAGTGAGACATTTGAATTGAAACGACTGCTTCAATTTGTGAAGGTTGCTGCTGCAACATCTGAAGAGAGCTCGATTTTACTTCCAGTTGAAGTGCATAAATTATTCGAAAGCGTGAACAAGGTAATAAATGAGTCTATAACAAATTCTGTAGATGATTATCATTATTGGAATGCTGTTACATCTGCACGCGAACAGTATCGAGAAGCTATTCGCTCAGGCTTCAGTGGGGAAGAAGCAGCTGTTTCTTTAGCTACAATAGAGGAAATGGTCACGATTTATTTAACTAAAATACACAAGGGGATCACTAAAGCAAAAGAGCTTGGAAATGGTCTCGTACCAACATATTTCTACTTTGAGGCAGAACAATATGTTGAGAGAACGGCAGCTGATGGATCATTAATTCTGAATGACAAAGGTCAACAGCTAGTAGAAGTAACGTCATTTACGGTTCACACATTACCACATTTCTTAGAAGGTCCTGCAAGAGCATTAAAGAGTATGACAAAACAAGAAGCATCAGACACTTATACAAAAGTGAAGGCTTCTGACATGTTTGACCGTGACTTGAAAATGTACAAAACATCAAGTTCACTTGAAGATGAAACATTCGAAATTGGTCGTTCTAGAGCATTTACTCCTGGTTGGCTAGAACGTGAATCTATCTTTATGCATATGGAGTTCAAGTATATATTGAGTGCATTAAAAGCAGGTCTATATGATGAGTTTTTCGAGGATTTAAGAACTGCCTTGCCACCATTTATGAATCCTGAAGTGTATGGAAGAAGTGTACTAGAGCATTCATCATTTATTGCTAGTAGCTGTAATCCAGATCCAACTGTACACGGACAAGGTTTTGTAGCGAGATTAAGTGGAACAACAGCTGAATATTTAACGATGTGGCAAATGATGATGACAGGTAAAACATTATTTACTGTCGAGGAAGGGCAACTGATGTTAACGCTACAGCCTATACTTCCAGAATGGCTATTTGATAATAATAATCAAGTTGAATTTACTTTCTTAGGGAAGACAAAAGTTACTTATCATAACCCGAATCGCAAGGATACATTTGGTGAGAACGGTGCAAAAATAACAAAGTATGTGTTACACAGTGATAGCTCATCTGTCGAAGTACAAGGTGAGAAGGTGGAAGAGCAATATGCACTGCTAATCCGTGAAGGAAATATTAACAAAATAGACGTCCATTTAAACTAGAGGTGTAAATACTATGCAAATGAAAGTCATACAAACAGCAAAGAACAGTAACGAGCGTTTTGAAGATAAAGGAACAGTAGAGCTTTTAGCTGGTCAACCGAAGTCTAATAATGTCCTAACGATTGACAAAGGCACAAAATATCAAAAAATCATTGGATTCGGAGGAGCCTTTACAGAGGCTGCTGCTTATACATTGTCCCAAATTCCAGAAGAAGAACGTAGGAGCATCATTGAAAGCTATTTTCATCCTGAGAAGGGTTTAGGGTACTCACTTGGAAGAACACATATCCATAGCTGTGATTTTGCACTTGAGAACTATACGTATGTAGAAGAAAATGATAAAGAATTGACAACATTTTCAATTGATCGTGAGCATAAATATGTTCTTCCATTAATTAAGGATGCTATTAATTCAAGAGGTGAAGAGTTGACAATACTATCTTCACCTTGGAGTCCACCAGCGTGGATGAAAACAAATAATGACATGAATCATGGGGGCAAATTAAAAGAAGAATACTACAAAACATGGGCTCTTTATTACACAAAATATATTAAAGCAATGGAAGAAGAAGGTATTAACATTTGGGGTATTACTGTCCAAAATGAACCAGAAGCTACTCAGGTTTGGGATTCATGTCGTTATACTGCTGAGGAAGAAAGAGATTTTGTAAAGAATTATCTAGGTCCTACAATGGAAGAAGAAGGTCTAGGGCACAAAAAGATTGTCATTTGGGATCATAACAGGGATATTGCATATGAACGTGCAAAAACAATTCTTTCAGATTCTGGTGCTGCAAATTATATTTGGGGAACAGGCATCCATTGGTATGTCTCAGAGGAATTTGAAAACTTATCAAAAATTCATGATGATTTTCCTGATAAGCATCTTATTTTTACAGAAGGATGTATCGAAGGTGGCGTACAGCTTGGTGCATGGCATACAGGGGAACGTTATGCTCGTAACATGATTGGTGATTTTAATAATTGGCTTGAAGGCTGGCTTGACTGGAATATCGTGCTAAATGAACAAGGTGGGCCAAATCATGTAGGTAATTATTGTGATGCACCTATTATCGTTAATACGAAAACAGGTGAAGTCCATTATAATAGCTCATATTATTATATTGGTCATTTCAGTAAATACGTTAAGCCAAATGCAACACGAATTGGACATGAATTAAATAATGATTCACTACAAACAGTTGCATTTCAAAATGAAGACGGTTCAATTGCAGTAGTTATGATGAACGCTACTGACAAAGATGAAAAAATTAGTATTGTATTAGATGGTAAACATTCAGAGCTAGTATTACCAGAGCATTCAATTACAACAATACTTATATAAACAACTGGGGCTATCATATAGAGTTAATAATAAAACGGGAGAAAGTAACTATACGTGAAATAATAGTACTTTCACCCGTTTTTCTTGTTATATTCGACAAACAATAACTACGAAAAAGAGCCTAATAGAATGAAAGGTGATTAATATGAACTATAGAGAGCTAGGAAAGACAGGAATGCAAGTATCAGAGATAGGTTTTGGTGCATGGCAATTAGGCAACAAACAAGATTGGGGGGAAATGAGTGAAGAGTATGCGATTCAACTAATTCATGAAGCAATTAGTCAAGGTTGTAATTTTTTTGATACAGCTCCTAACTATGGATTAGGGAAAAGCGAAGAGTTACTCGGCAAAGCGTTGGAGGGCAAGCGAGATCAAGTAATTATTAATACTAAATTTGGTCACCATCCTAATAATGTTCAAGATTTTGATGTGAGTTTATTAAGACAATCTCTTGAAGCTAGCTTAAAGCGTTTAAATACTGATTATGTCGATTCGATCTTATTGCATAATCCGCCATTTGAATTTCTAAATGGAAATAGTCCGCATTATGAATTGCTAGAATGTTTAAAAGAAGAAGGAAAAATACGTGCTTATGGTGCATCGGTTGATTCCAGCCGTGAATTATTTGAATTACTAGAAACAACAAACAGCCAAGTGATTGAAGTCATGTATAACATCTTCCATCAGGAACCTGCAAAAGCATTTCAACTAGCAAAAGACAAAGGTGCTGGCCTTATTATTAAAGTTCCACTAGATTCTGGTTGGCTTTCTGGCAAATATAACGCACATAGTACATTTGAAGGTGTACGTAGCCGTTGGTCGAAAGAACAAATTGAAACAAGAGCAAACTTATTGACGCAGTTATCATTTTTAACAGCTGATGGAGCAACTATGGCACAGGCTGCCTTACGTTTTATTCTAGCTAGGTTTGAAGTATCAACCGTAATCCCTGGATGTAAAAATATTGAGCAATTGACAGAAAACGTATCAGCAACTGAGATGGCATTGTCGGATGAGGATGTAAAACAAATCCGACACCTTTGGGAGAAAGAACTTGAAAATGAGCCGTTACCTTGGTAATTTTATGGTTAGTTTTTTTCAGCTAGCTGTTTTCGACTTGATTATTTCTTTTCGTACTAAGAAATAAATACGAATACACAAAGCATTCGTGGTAACTTTTCTCATTTAAAACGTTAAATTAGTCTAATTAGCAACAAATTTTATGAAAGAGCCTTACTTAATGACCCTAACCTTTATAGGCAGGGTCATTTTAATTAGTTAGGGCAGAGTCGCCACCAGTTGCCTTGATGTATTGTTTTTTAACTAGAATAGGGAAACCTTGACTAGATAATACTTAGAAAATGTTTTAAGTGAAGGCGTTTCTCGTAAATTTTGTTACTGAGAAAGAAAAGATGCCTCGAACGTTATTCATATTCGTGTTTAGTTCTTTTTACGAAAAGGAACAACTAATGCGTAAGTAGCCTCTAGTAACGAAGAAGTATGTAAATATCTATATGATGAAGAATTGTATACGAGTATGGATGATGCAAAAGAGTTTATAAGAGAGTATAGTCATGCTGAGGCAAAAGGTCGAAATAGGTGGTGTATCGTTAGAAAAGAAGATAATCAACAATTAGGTACATGTGTATTCCATTACTGGGACCGTTATAATCATATTGGGGAAATTGGCTATGATTTATGGCTTGATTATTGGGGGGAAGGATATATGAAGGAAGCCTTGACTACTGTGATTGATAGTGGCTTTAAAAATATGAATCTAAATAGAATTAATGCATTTGTGGAGATAGAGAATGATCAATCCAAATATTTACTTGAATCTTTAGGGTTCCAAAATGAAGGAATCTATCGTGAAAAACACTTATATCGTAGGAAGTATTATGATCATTACTCATATTCACTATTAAAAAGAGAGTGGGTTGAACACTACAGTGCTCATTAACTTGTAACCTATGTCACTTCGCCATATCATCTAAAGAAATGAACGTCCCAGTGAAATGGCGAAGAATAGGATGTATACACTCTGATTGTTCGTATTCTATACGAGTGAAAATTTATTGATAACATATTCCTCTACAACCTGTGCTACACCATCATTCATATTTGTATCGGTAACAAGGTTTGCTTTTGCTTTGATGTCATCAGGAGCATTACCCATGGCTACGCCAAGACCAGCAAATTCAATCATCGTAAGATCATTATAGCTATCGCCAAATGAGATCACTTCTTCTTGCTTTATTCCGAGCTGCTTAATGAGGAAATCTAAACTGGCTCCTTTTGTAACACCTAAAGATGTAAATTCTAAGAAAAAAGGTTTTGATCGCAGGACACATAATTCCCCAGCTAGCTCAGCTTGTAGCTTGTTCTCTACTTCTATTAACCTTTCAGGCTCTGCTAACATTAATGTTTTCACGACAGAATCACTGACTGCCTCTTTGAAACTGCTTACTTGTTGCACTGGTAATCCTGTTAACTGACTTTCGATGGCGGAAAATTTATTTGGTGTTTCTGTAACAATTGAATCTCCCACATACGTTAAGATTGCAACTTCTTCCCGCGCACTTAAATCGTACAAACGGTGAGCCGTTTCAGATGAAAGTACATTACTATATAATTCTTCTTTTGTTTGGCAATCAATAATTTTTGCTCCATTATAAGACAGAATATAACTTCTGAATTTTTCTAGCTGGAGCTCTGATGCAATGGGAAGCATTCCAAATGTTGGACGTCCAGAAGCAAGAACAACTTTTACGCCAATTTCTTGTGCCATCATTAATGCATTTTTTGTGCGGGGTGAAATAGTTTGATCATCTCTGAGCAAGGTATCGTCTAAATCAAGTACAATCATTTTATATTGAATAGTCATCTTGGTAGTTCCTTTCTTGTTTGCTTGAACTCTATTATACTACTACAAATAACATTTGTTAGAAATGAAAAAAATAGTACATTTATTTTTATAGTAATTAAATTGTATTAAAAGCAATATAATGTATTAGCGTATACACTTAAGTTTCCTAAGATTTTATACTTGTGCAGTTGTACATAATGAAAAATATATTACCAATTGAGTGATGTTATGTAGAAACTGTGAAATGATGTTACATTATATTGTAGATATAATGTTAATGGTATATATTAGAAATGAGGAAGATAAGATAAAATAATTTACTTTCTCTTTTTCAAGAGTATGGGATTAGTCGTATATTGCGTGGTTTAGTAAGATTACATGTGAAAACATTCACAAAATAAAGGAGTTGAATAATGATGTCTTGGATAAAGGGTCCTAAAATGGCTGTTTTATGGACATTACTTAGAATTTGGTTAGGGGTACAATGGATACAAGCAGGTTGGGAGAAAGTTACAGGCGAATTTGATGCGTCTGGTTTTCTGCAAGGTGCTATCGGTAAAGCTTCAGGAGATCATCCAGCTGTTAGTGGGTGGTACGCAACATTTTTAGAAAATGTGGCGGTTCCTAATGTAGGGTTATTTAACTTTTTAGTAGCTTGGGGAGAACTATTAGTTGGTATAGGACTAATCTTAGGTGCTGCAACAATTCCAGCACTAATTGCAGGAGCATTTATGAACCTAAATTTTTTATTGGCAGGAACAACTAGTACAAATCCGATTCTATACACTGTAGCATTTATATTATTAGGAGTAGGTACAGCAAGCTATTATTGGGGTGTCGATCGGTTTGTAATTAACTACGTTAGAAACCGGCAAGGAAAAGAGAGCATTAATTTTAAGCAATAACCAAAATAGCATGTAAAAAAATAGATTTGTGTCTAAAAGGTCTGAACCTTTTAATTTATACACATCGTGTATAGTGAGGTTCAGACCTTTTCTATTTTCTATGATTTCATATCTGAAAGTTAGAGCTAAAACACGTAAATTTTTATATGGTATAAGTAATTAACCTTTTTGTCTAGCATTACTTTGTCTTATGCCTGCAGCATCGGCACGGGCTTGAGCTTCTAAATCCTCTTGATCAGCCAACTCCCGTGAAAATTCCTCGTTAATCCCATCAAACTTCAAATTTCTAGGGACTTGTGGAAGACCTGCCTTGTTCTTATCTCGCGAATTTTGTCCACGACTTCTACCCATAATACGATCACTCCTTTAATTATTTTAAGAACATTTAACTGTAAAGCTGTTTCGCGGTGTTGACCTTTTTGCTGTCAACTATTAAATCCATTTACATGCAAAACCGTCTCTTAAAAACACTACAAAAAAGATTCTTTAACAAACATTAATAGGGTGAACAGATTTAGGTAAAATATGCATGATAAAATAACAGTTCTTTGTCAAAGCTGTTTTCCATAGTCTTTGTTAATGATGGGCTTGTTTACTTGTGAATCCACCAGCTTGATCAGCCATTTTGAAATCTCTAGCATATGAAACTTCTTGGGCATTACTTAATGTGCTTTTTGTCTTATCGCGTCTTTTTTTTCTATCTACCATCATTCAACCCCCTTTTTAGGTATGTATTTTTAGTGTCACCATACATATGATAATCAATGCATAAATCATTGAATCCTTTTTCATGTCAGTATCTCTATGTTAGATTGAGGCATACAAGGTGAAGGTAAGTAGTTATTTCACTAGTAGTGCTGACAACGCATCCTCTAAATGCTGATAACGAAATGTAAAACCTTCTACTGAAAGGACATCTGGCAAAACTTTCTGCCCTTCAACAATAAGCATACTCATTTCGCCAAGTAGTAGCTTAAGGGCGATAGCTGGCATAGGGAGCCAATGAGGTTTTCTCAAAGCTTCTCCTATTTTCATGCCAAACCCTTTCATCGTTTCGGGGTTAGGAGCAGTAATATTAACTGGCCCATGCACGTTTTTATTACTAATTACGTAAGCGATAGCTCTGCATACATCATCAATATGAACCCAAGAAAGCCATTGCTTTCCTGAACCGACTGTACCTCCGATAAACAGCTTGTATGGAGTCATCATCTTAGGTAATGCACCTTCACTTTTTCCGAGGATAATTCCGAACCGAGCAAATACTGTTCGAACATTATATGACTGTAAAGCATTAGCCGAGTTTTCCCATGCTGAAACTGTCTTTGCTAGGAAATCAGTTCCGATGGTTTCGTCTTGTTCTGTAAAAGTAAAAGCTTCAGATGTACCGTAAACACCGATTCCACTTGCATTTACTAAGATATCAGGTTTTATTTCTAGATTTGTAATGATTCTAATTATTTCATTTGTGGCATTGAGCCGACTATTAACAATTCTTTTTTTACGATTTTCAGTCCATCGACCACTATTAAGAGACTCACCTGCTAAGTTTATAAAAGCAGTCATTCCGTTCAACTGACTCTCAGGGTTACTATCATCATTAAGCCATGTAACATAGTGTATAAGTGGGTTGTTATGAATTAGATTTTCCTTTCTAGTTAAAATGAAGCATTCATGCCCTTGATCAACAAGATATTGGGTAATTGCTTTACCAACAAACCCTGTACCACCAGCAATAGCTATTTTCACTCCACTCACTCCTAACCATTAAATACCATTTCCTTCATTATAAATCGTATACTCCTTTTAACACTAATTTTTTGCTAAAATTAAATGAGGGGTGATAAGTTTGGCTTTTATTACAAAAATAGTTACGCAAAAGAAGAACTCTGAGCGATATAATGTTTATCTTGATAGAGGAAAAGGTGAAGAATATGCATTTAGTGTCGATCAAGATGTTCTTATAAAATATAATCTTACAAAAGGCAAAGAAGTTGATGAGCTAGATGTTGGAGAAATTCAGTTTGCAGATGATGTGAAAAAAGCTCATAACGTTGCAGTACGATATTTGTCTTATCGAATAAGGTCGATTAAAGAAATTGATGATTATTTGAAAAAAAATGAAGTCCCAGAGCAAATCATTCAAGAGGTAGTACATAAGTTACAAGAAGCTAATTATGTAGATGATGAGCAATTTGCGTTGGCTTACGTACAAACACAAATTAAAACGTCTATAAAAGGTCCGGACAGAATAAAAAGAGAATTGAAAGAAAAAGGAATTTCAGCAAGATATGCAGAAAAAGCGATGAATACGTATACTACTGAGTTGCAAATTCAACACGCAATGAAACATGCTGAGAAAATAGCTAAACAAAGTGCTAAGCTTTCAATACTAAACATAAAACAAAAAATTGAACAAACTTTAGTTCGAAAAGGGTTTTATTGGGATATTATACAAATTGTAATAGAAGAAATTTCAGAAATTACTGGTCAAGAAGAAAATAATGAGTTGGAGGCGTTACAGCATCAAGCTAGCAAGATAAACAACCGTCTGAAGAAATATACTGGGTGGGAATATGAGCAAAAGTTGAAGCAAGCACTGTACCGCAAAGGGTTTTCTATTGAGTTAATTGAGGAATTTATTCAAAAGAACAAGCCCTTTGAGTAATAGGTATAAGACTAGAAGACAAAATGCCTCATCAAGTGAAAGAGCTTTAATGCTTGTCGGGGAAACGAGGCGCTGCCGCTATTATATTGTCCAGCTCCAGCACCTATCCCCTCGAGTCGTTTCAGCTATTAAACAGAAGACAAAAAGCGTCTTCTGTTTAATAGCTTCCAACGCTTGTCGAGTCTGAACAATCGGCTCTTCTTTTCTGGTTGTCCAGCTCCAGCACCTATCCCCTCGAGGTCACTTCACCATTTCAAGGCAAAAAAACGCAATCATAGTCTTTGACTCCAATGCTAATCGCATATTTGACTCGTAAATACGGTGATTTGACTCGTATAACTGAGTAATTGACCCGCAAATATAGTGAATTGACCCATATAACTGAAAATTTCACCCGAAATATGGACGATGAAATTCCACTGCTACCAAAGGCCGGTGCTGGTGTTAGGTAGAGTTGAATTGAGTTCGCTCAGCTTTCCTTATCACTCTATGATAATTTCTGGACGGCCGTCGTCTAGTTCAATGATTTTTTGTGCAACTTCTAAAGGTGACCGAAGGCGATTTTTATCCTTTATATGGTCGGATTCTTCCCAAAATGGTGTATCCATACCACCCATATATACAGCTGTCAATGATACAGAAGTATGTTCTAATTCTTTAATTAAACTTTCAGTGAAACCTCTAATAGCGAACTTACTAGCTACATATGCAGATTCGTTCACTTTCCCTCGCAAACCAGCGGTGGATATAATGTTCATAACTTTGGCTTCAGGTAATGATAAAAGATAAGGTAAGCATGCCTTTGTTAAATTGATAGTTCCAGTTACATTTGTTTCAATCATATCATTAATATTCGAATATGTTAGGTCTGGTAAGCTACCGAAGTAACCTATGCCGGCGTTGTTAATAAGCATTGACACATTATATTCTTTTAATAGGTTAGGAATTTGTAATTCAATTTCATTAGCCTTGCGTATATCCATTTTGTATACAAAGGCGCGTCCTCCAGCTTCATTAATCATAGATTGAACTTTGTAAAGCTTATCTAGTGATCGGCCAGCTAAGACAATATTCTTGCCACTTTGACTGTATTGGACGGCAAGTTCTTGCCCTAAGCCGGAACCTGCTCCAGTAATTAAGATTGTTTCTGTCATGTTGAATTCTCCTTATGCGTTTAAAAATGATTGTGGTTCAAAATTTTATTGATATTTTACCACAACTATGCTTAAACTAATAAATATTGTGAAAATATCCTTATAATGAAATTTACTATGTGAATCTTTTAAGTAAAATGAGTACTTTTTATCAGGAAAACGCTTTACATAAACTATAATCAAATACGTTCACAAATAAGCCATAAAAGATTGTGAAATCCAGCACATAGTTCGAGTATAATGATCTGTGTGTTTAGATTAGATGATCAAATTTTGTTGTTATTGCTTCGGGCACTTACTGCCATCTAAAATGAAAAAGTACTATCCCACTTGCTACTCTTATGAACAAACAATTTTTTACCTTTGCCTACAGAGAATGTAGGCTTGTTTAAGTATTGTTAGGAAGTATGTACTTTTCTTAATGGCTCTTTTCGTAAATTTTGTTACCTAATGTGAACCGTAAAGAAGTAGTCATATATAGATGACATGATTTAAAGAACAGTGTACATGTTTTTTCTTCTCGGAAACAGCTTTCTTAATAAATGAAAAAGGTGATCGATATGAATTTTTTAGAAATTATTACGGCTTCATCCCCTATATTAGCAGTTTTTATTTTCTTAGTCATTTTAAGGCTACCTGCAACAAAGGCTATGCCGATTAGTTTAGTTCTAACAGGCATTATGGCGTTGCTTTTTTGGAAGATGCCATTTGTTCAAGTTGCAGCTGCGACAATTGAAGGTTGGATTATAACCATTTCAATTTTGTGGATTGTATTCGGTGCAATTCTATTGCTTAATACGTTAACAAATAGTGGTGCAATGGATTCAATTAGGAATGGATTTTTAGGAATTACACAAGACAGACGTGTACAAGTCATTATTATAGCATGGTTATTTGGTTCGTTTATTGAAGGAGCTGCTGGCTTTGGAACGCCTGCTGCCATTGGTGCACCTTTACTAGTTGCATTAGGTTTTCCTCCTTTAGCCGCAGTTGTTTTAGCACTCATTGCAGATAGTAGTGCTGTATCGTTTGGTGCAGTTGGTACACCAGTTATTGTTGGAGTTAATCAAGGTCTTCAGCAAGGTTCCTCAGTTGCACCTCAAGTGGTCGAATCACTTGGTACTGATTCATTAGGAGTATATTTACAAAATGTTGCTAAACAAGCTGTTTCAATTGACATTCTTATTGGTACATTTATTCCTTTAATCCTCGTTATCATTTTAACGCGCTTTTTCGGTGAAAACCGTTCTTGGAAGGAAGGCTTACAAGTATGGAAATTTGCTTTGTTTGCAGGGTTAAGCTTTACTGTGCCTGCCTTTATCGTGGCTACCTTCCTTGGGCCGGAGTTCCCATCAATTATCGGTGGACTTGTTGGTCTAGCTATCGTTATTCCTGCCGCTAAAAAAGGTTTCCTTTTACCAACAAAGCATTGGGGTTTTGGTGATAATGAACAGCAACATGAAATTAATGAACATATAAAGACAGAAGGTGAAGGTAAACAATCACTTTCTATACTAATGGCATGGATTCCATATTTGTTAGTAGCCTTGTTACTCGTTCTTACACGTATTGATGTGCTGCCATTTAAAGATATGCTCCGTTCAGTAAAGGTTGGTATGGGTAATATTCTTGGCACAAACATAAGTAATTCCTTCGAGCCGTTATATCTACCAGGAACTGTGTTTCTCGTAGTCGTATTAATAACAGTGTTTTTGCACCGTATGTCAGCAATAGCAGTTAAACAGTCCTTTGTTACTTCAGCAAAAACGCTAGTAGGAAGTGCGATCGCATTAGGTACAGCTCTACCGATGGTTCGGATTTTCATAAACTCTGGGGAAAATAGTGCGGATTTATTAAGTATGCCAATGGAGTTAGCTCTAATGGTTTCAAATGCTGTTGGAAATGCTTGGCCTCTTGTTGCGCCAATTATTGGGGCACTAGGTTCATTTATATCTGGTAGTGCTACGTTTAGTAATATGATGTTCTCGTTATTCCAATTTAGTGTTGCTGATCAAATTGGT
Source organism: Cytobacillus sp. IB215665 (assembly GCF_033963835.1). Taxonomy (NCBI): domain Bacteria; kingdom Bacillati; phylum Bacillota; class Bacilli; order Caryophanales; family Bacillaceae; genus Cytobacillus; species Cytobacillus sp. IB215665. The sequence goes on along the minus strand of NZ_JAXBME010000019.1, from coordinate 41,852 downwards.
GTAAGTAATCAATTAGTATTATCACAACAAGTATTAGGGGCAAATGCAGGTAACATGGTTTGTGTACTGAATGTTGTTGCTGCTGCATCTGTTGTAGGACTCTTAGGTAAAGAGGGACAAATTATCCGTTTTACGATTATTCCGATGTTATATTATGCAATAACAGCAGGTATAATAGGTTTAATTATTTCATTTATTGTTTAAATCCTGCTTTGTATCTTGTTAATAATGCATTATACTATTAATAGGTTATTATCGCAGTGATTGTTGTATTTTGTACAAAGGAGTGACACTCTTACAAGTAGTATGCGTGGCTTCAGTTTTCCATTCATAAGATAACAATCGCATAGCTATTTTAATCTAATAGCGATAAATTTGGATCAAAGTCATTAATAAATATGAATATGAATAGATGGGAAATCAGGTGGGGGACACTACTTCACCTGATTATCATTTCTCATAAATAAGTTCATTAATACGATAACGGAGTGTAGCTACACATGGGTGAGAAACGTTTTAGTGAAATGTCTGAGTTTGAACTAAAGAGTGAAATTGGACACCTTTTAGAAAAAGCGCGTAAAGCAGAACAACTTGGCATGGTTAATGAATTTGCCGTACTAGAGCGAAAAGCTGTTATAGCAAAGGCTTATTTATTAAATCCTGAAGATTTTTTGCCTGATGAAGTGTATGAATTAGAAGGCGATGTAGGAGTTCATTTTGTAGTGAAATATATAAATGGCATATTCGCTTGGGGGAATCGAACAGGTCAAGAAGATAGTGAGGAAGGTATTCCGATTTCAATGCTAGGGAAAAAAGTAAAGACAAAATAAGAGAGGGTATACCCCTCTCTTATTTTGTCTTTACATACAATTATTAACTGCGCTTTCTCGTTTGATTTTCTAATATGATTAAGTTTTGTGCTTGCTGTGTTTCACCATTTACTTGAGCATGAGCATGTTTAGGGTTAGCACCTGGCTGTTGATACGGATTAGAATAACGGTTATCAAAAAAACGTTTTTTAGTATGCTTAGCCACTATTACACCTCCAAGGTTAAGGAAAAGTAATACTTATTTAATAAGAGTTTTGCCTTTGACCTGAAGCCCTCATTCTTTCCTGAGGGTGAGTATTAATCGTTCCATTTGCTCGTTTAGATGCATATTCAGCTTTCGCACGTGGTTCTCCTTCGAACTTTTGGTTGTTTTGATTGGGAAATCCTGTCGTTTTATTTCTTACCAAATCTCTCCACCTCCTAATTATAGATGTGTTCAGGAACACATTATTAGTATGAGGAGATACACGGGGCATATGTATGAGTAGAAATGAAAATATGTGGATAAACAAATAATAGACGGTTTTCTTTTTTCTACTAATTTTTACAACAGCTTGGGGAAGGGTCAGACGTGACAACTTTTTTGAAAAGTGTGAAGTTTGACCCTTTTAGAAGTTCTAGCTTAGTATGTCATCATGTTTAATTTTTTTCTAAGCTTTTGATCACTAAATACCCATCCTGTATATGAGCTTATTATATTTAAGTCTAAATCAAGTTGAACAACTGCGACGAATGGGTAATGTCCTTTGCTACGATACCGTAAATCAATAAATTTTACTTCGTAATAATCATCAAACTCATTGATTACCCAACGATAAATAGGTGAGAATGATAAAAATGCTGACAAGTTTTCATCTTTTTTGGCAGCATCAATGATCGGTGAATTAGGAACAGGATGCTTTTCATATTTATCATGTAAAATAATATCATCATCCATAGCTCTTGCTACATAAAAGTTATTTTTTGTAGCTATAGCCAAATGCCATTGATTAAATTTAAATGTAGGAGATATTGTTATACTTTCGACATCTTTATGATGTTTTAAAATCGAGTTAGTAATTTGTCGCTGTTTAATCAGTCGTATCACGTAGTAGATAGCAATTATCATATACATTGTCAAAAAAGTATAACCTGGATAGGCTCCTAGCTTCCATACGAAAATACCAAGAATATGCATAATGAATATAAAAGGGTCGAAGGTATTTATTACGCCTAGAGCAACCCATTTTTTTGTAAAAGGTCGCAGAGCTTGTGTCCCATAAGCATTAAAAATGTCGACAAAAACATGGAGGATTACAGCTAGAAATGTCCAAATCCATATATGTAGCGCATTCCCACTAGGAAATATAAAATATAAAACGAAAGTGATTAACAAAGGCCATAGTAATACCGCAGGAATAGAATGTGTAATGCCTCGGTGATTTCGAATGTATTTTGCATTGTTAAATTTCAATATTGTATCTAGATCGGGTGCAAGTGAGCCAACAATAGCTCCTATCATGATGCCTTGTGCAGTTATTGAATCAGCTCCTGCTATCGGATCAAGTGTTGCTAAACCACCGATAGCAATTCCCATAACTATATGTGTTCCAGTATCCAATCTTGATCCTCCTTAATGGAATATTATATGGCATTTGAACGTTTCTGGGGAACAGAAGAACATGTCAATAATACAAACATATTGGTTTTGCTCTATTCTTATTTAATGTAACCAAATACCAAGATTTCTAAAGGGGTTTTTTTAATGGAAGTAAGCTTAAAGATGTTTGTTGAGTATCCTATAAATGATCTCCATATTTATCAATATGAACAAGTTATGGAGGATGTGTTATTCTTTCTAACAGAATTTGAAGCAGCAAAGATTGAATGGTATAGAACTTCTAGCGGTTATATTGAATCATTTTATCTTCCTACAAGATCTCATTATTTTGCACTTCGAAAAGTTCGTAAGCAAAAAAATCATTCTATTTTTGGTCAATTTGAAAAGTTTGTCGATGGTGGGTTAAAAAATATCCACAGTTGGGCTATTGTTAGCTAGGTATCAATTTCATCTTTAGTGTAACATCTAGGAGGTATATCGTGAAATATTATGACAATATTTTAGAAAACTTTAACATTGAACAATTTCAAGATGATCTACTTCATTGGTTTGAAAAGGAACAGCGTCAGTTACCTTGGAGAGAGGATCAAAATCCTTATAAAGTATGGGTATCGGAAATCATGTTACAACAAACGAGAGTAGACACTGTAATCCCATATTTTCAACGTTTTATTGATAAGTTTCCTACGATTGAAGTGCTGGCAGAAGCAAATGAAGATGAAGTGTTAAAAGCTTGGGAGGGACTAGGCTATTATTCACGTGTACGTAACTTACATACTGCGGTAAAAGAAGTGAACGAGAAATATAATGGTGTCGTTCCGAATAACCCTGAAGAGATATCAAAGCTAAAGGGGATAGGCCCATATACGAAAGGTGCTATATTAAGTATTGCCTATGGAATACCAGAACCTGCAGTAGATGGAAATGTAATGCGGGTATTAGCAAGAATTTTGTCTATTTGGGAGGATATAGCTAAAACTAGTACGAGAAAATTATTTGAAGAATTGATTAGAGATTTGATTTCAAAGGAGAATCCATCACACTTCAATCAAGCTTTAATGGAACTTGGTGCATTGATTTGTGTACCCGGTAAGCCAGCTTGTTTATTATGTCCAGTTCGGGAGCATTGTCGAGCAGTGGCTGAAGGTGTACAGGGTGACCTTCCAGTTAAAAGCAAAAAGAAACCACCTAAACGTAAATCGATGGTAGCGGTTGTGTTAACAACGAATGATGGCAAAGTATTGATTCATAAACGACCGAAAACAGGTCTTTTGGCTAACTTATGGGAATTTCCAAATTGTGAGCTGTTTACAGACTTAGGGACTCCAAAAGAACAAATAAAAGCCTTTGTTGAGAGTGAGTATAAGGTGAATTGTAAAATAGGTAGTCAAATAGCAACTATTGAACATGTGTTCACACACCTTATATGGAATATTACTGTATATCAAGGAGAAATCATTGGTAATGTCGATAATACACTAGATTGTGAAATTGTAACAAATGAAGAAATGGAGAAATACGCTTTTCCTGTTTCACATCAACGTATATATGAACAATTTCAAATGGTAAAATAAGCTTCTACTAATCGAGTTAAGGGTTAAGAATGTTATACTCCTCCTCTTGACTCGATCTCTTCAATAATCTCTCTATGGATTGTTTGACCTTCCACATTTAAATAAGGTGTTATTTGCTGTAGCGAATGATGAAAAAAAGACAACTCTTCGTTCTTCCATTTGTTTTTTGCCATCATTGACAACTCGGTTAGATCACGACCTGAATACATGTTTATTCACCCCTTTTTATTTGCGTAATTTCTCCCATTGTTATTTTTACTTTTCTCATGATTATATATACTGAATTATAGAAGTTGTTCATCTGAATCAATGATGTGATAAAATATTCATCAGCATGTGAATAAAGGAAAAGGAGCTTGATTTAATTGACAGATAAAGTAGCACTCGTTACAGGAAGTAGTAGAGGGATTGGAAAGTCAATTGCACTTGAGCTAGCGCAAAAAGGATATCATATTGTAATTAATTATAACCGAAGCAAAAGTGCTGCTCTCGAAGTGGCAAAGGAGATAGAATCTCTAGGTAGAAAAGCATTGCTTATAAAGGCTAATGTAGGGAGTATTGAAAAAATAAATGACATGTTCAGCGCTATTGAGGATACATTTGGTAGGCTTGATATCTTCGTAAATAATGCTGCATCAGGTGTACAACGTCCTGTCATGGAGCTAAAAGAGTCTCATTGGGATTGGACAATGGATATCAACAGTAAAGCATTATTATTTTGTGCTCAACAAGCCGCCAACCTGATGGAGAAAAATGGCGGTGGAAAAATTGTTAGCATTAGCTCATTAGGATCCATAAGATATTTGGAGAATTATACAGCAGTTGGAGTGTCGAAAGCTGCTTTAGAAGCTTTAACACGATACTTAGCTGTTGAATTATCTTCTAAAAACATTATAGTCAATGCAGTATCAGGAGGTGCTGTTGACACTGATGCACTAAAGCATTTTCCTAACAGAAAAGACATGTTGGAAGATGCCCGTAATCATACACCAGCTGGTCGAATGGTAGAAGTAGAAGATATTGTGAAAACAGTATTATTTTTAGTTTCGGATGATGCACAGATGATACGTGGCCAAACGATTATAGTTGATGGAGGAAGATCATTGCTCGTTTAGAATATGAAAAATATCATTTTTTTTGGATAGTCCTTTCACCTTCTGGTTACATTATATGTCGTGGAGGTGATTAATAGTGGCAAAAAACCAAAATCAACAGCCTAACAAAACAGCTTCTGGAACGAATATTCAACAGGTAAAGCAGCAAAACGCGCAAGCTGGACAGTACGGAACAGAATTTGCGGGTGAAACTAATGCTCAAGAAGTGAGACAACAAAATCAACAAGCAGAAGCGCAAAAAAATCAAAATAACCAAAATAACCAAAATAACCAACAATACTAAGAATCACCAACAGGCACTTCTTATTCACGTATAAGAAGTGCCTTTTTAAATATAGGCTTATTAAATAGCTTGTTTTTCTAAATATTTCAGAAGAATGTTTTGTGTAAAAAATACGATATGAGGCGAAATAAATCATATTTCTATAAGCTCAATTGTTCCTATGGGTTAATTTGCTATTTCAAACAAAAGGCAATGTGAAATTCAGCTTGACGATACCCTGCTTCTATCCATAGAATTTGGACTTATTATGAGAGGAATTGACAGTATCAGAGCTTTTATTAAGTTCAATTGTTTTAAATTCTCAATTGAACCGTTATAATAAGAGAAACAGGAAATAATTCTTTGGTAACATTTTGAAGCAAATTTAGGTTCAATAGTTTCCAAAGCGTCCAATGAAAGTAGGGGAGAAAGATGGGTTTTCCCATGGAAGGAGACAAAATACAAATACATAGCTACAAACATGATGGACATATTCATCGCATTTGGGAAGAAACCACAGTTTTAAAAGGGACGAAAAACTTGGTTATAGGTGGAAATGATCGGACGATGGTTATTGAATCTGATGGTCGAACATGGATAACGAGAGAACCAGCAATTTGCTACTTCCACGCCAAACATTGGTTTAATGTGATAGGTATGCTAAGGGAAGATGGGGTATATTTCTATTGCAATATTAGCTCTCCTTTTGTATGGGATAAGGAAGCTATAAAATACATCGATTATGATCTGGATATAAAAGTATTCCCAGATATGACGTATGTACTTTTAGATGAGGATGAATATGAGCAACACCGCAATCAAATGAACTACCCTGAAGTAATTGATCGCATTTTGAAAATGAATGTTGAACAATTAGTTCATTGGATTCGACAAAGAAAAGGTCCTTTTTCGCCTGATTTTATAGACATGTGGTATGAGCGTTTTTTAACATTTCGGGGATAATTCTTACATATAGGTTCTCATTTGTATCATGCCTCTATACGTAAACTTTGTTGTTGTGATTACTAAATGAGAACAGCAAATAATGATTTTTTCAGTTGGTATCCTTTTTAGACAAGAAATGCACGAACATTTGAATTATTTGTATTTATTCCTTGATACGATGGAACAGCTTTATTAAATGTACGATAGTGAGGTCAAGTTGAGTAAATCTTTCACTTGATCATTTTTATTTAGCTTAGACAAGTTCACCATTTTGAGGTGTTAATTTGAATAATATTACGAGATATTTACGGTTTGTCAAACCGTATAAATGGCATGTAATAGGAACAGTTTTAATTGGCATTATTAAATTTTCTATACCTTTAATTATTCCGCTGTTATTAAAATACGTAATAGATGATGTTATAGGTAATCCAAATTTAACAACAGACACTAAAACTGAAAAGTTAATGACGATTATGGGGATTATGTTCATTATTTTTGTACTTGTTCGTCCCCCGGTTGAATATTTTCGTCAATATTTCGCCCAATGGACAGCTAGTAAAGTATTATTTGATATTCGTAGCAATCTCTATCAACATATGCAAAAACTAGGGCTTTCATATTATGCGAACACTCGAGCTGGCGAAGTAATTTCACGAGTGATTAATGATGTGGAGCAAACAAAATCCTTTGTTATTACCGGCTTAATGAATTTATGGCTAGATATGGGAACCATTGTCATAGCCATCATTATAATGTTTACAATGGATGTGAAGCTAACGCTTGTTTCTATCATTTTACTGCCACTATTTGCGGTATCTGTCAAATTCTTTTTTGGGCGTCTTCGTTCATTAACACGACAACGTTCACAGGCATTGGCACAAGTACAAGGACATTTACATGAACGTGTTCAGGGAATACCAGTCATCAAAAGCTTTGCTATTGAGGATTATGAACAAAAGCAATTTGATCATCATAATAATCATTTTTTAACAAAGGCATTGCAACATACAAGTTGGAATGCAAAGGCATTTTCGATAGTGAATACAATTACAGATATATCACCACTTATTGTAATTAGCTATGCAGGTTATGAAGTCATTCAAGGAAGTCTTTCAGTCGGTACGATGATTGCCTTTGTAGGATATATAGATCGTTTGTATAATCCGTTAAGGAGATTAGTTAATTCATCAACGACTCTTACTCAAGCATTTGCCTCAATGGACCGTGTATTTGAATTTATGGATGAGAAATACGATATTACTGACCGTCAGGATGCAATTGAATGTAAAGATGTGAAAGGGGAAGTAGCTTTTTCTTCTGTCTCTTTTAAGTATAGCGAAAGTGAAGCTCCTGTTATTAATCAATTATCTTTACATGTCAATAGAGGTGAGACGGTTGCATTTGTAGGAATGAGTGGTGGTGGAAAATCGACTCTTGTAAGTCTACTTCCACGCTTTTATGATATAACATCAGGTTCAATTAAATTAGATGGTGTCGATATTCGTAATTACAAGGTTCGTTCATTAAGAAATCATATTGGGATGGTATTGCAGGATAGTATTTTATTTAGTGAATCTGTGAAAATGAATATATTACTAGGGAAGCCAGATGCTACTGATGAAGAGGTGATTGCAGCAGCAAAAGCAGCAAATGCCCACGAGTTTATTGTAAATCTATCTGAAGGTTATGATACAAAAGTAGGTGAACGTGGAGTTAAGCTGTCAGGGGGACAAAAGCAAAGAGTTGCAATCGCACGTGTCTTCCTAAAAGATCCGCAACTACTAGTTTTAGACGAGGCAACTTCTGCATTAGATTTGGAGAGTGAGCACCTTATACAAGAGGCGTTAGAACAACTTGCGAAGGAAAGAACGACGTTTATCGTTGCTCACCGTTTGTCGACTATTACTCATGCAGATAAAATAGTTGTTATTGAACATGGTCAAATTGTTGAGGTAGGTACTCATCATGAATTAATGAACAAAAAAGGTAGCTATTATCAATTGTTTACAGTACAACAGCTTAATCAAGAAGAAATGGCATAGGACACTCGTTGTTCTATGTTTTTTTGTCTACTTCAATGCCTGTTTATAATAGGTTTTTCATTCACATTTAGGAAAAAAGTACTAAAGGTATAATAATTGTAGAAGGTGAAAGAGTTGTAAGGTATACGCTTCGATTATTTAGAATGTGAAAGCGACAAAAAAGTATTATAATGCTTCTCAACTTTATCTCGTTAAAGGAGAAGATGAAAGTGAAAAATTCGGAAAATTTAGTATTGTAATAATATAAAATGAATGGCATAATGATACATATATTTATTTTAACTAGTATAATAATTTTGAATTAATAATATGTTTTGAGAGGGGTATTTTTTTGCGAAAACGTCCAATTCTCGAAGTGAAAGGATTAAGAACGTCCTTTTTTACTGATAGTGGAGAAGTTCCTGCAGTTGACGACATAGATTTTTACCTTCAAGAGGGAGAAATGTTAGGAATAGTTGGTGAATCCGGCTGTGGAAAAAGTGTTACCTCTCTATCGATAATGGGGTTGATTCCAAAACCTCCAGGAAAAATAGTTGCAGGTGAGATACTATATAACGATGAAGACTTAACAAAGTCTTCAGAAAAAAGAATGCGTGATATTAGAGGGAATGATATAGCGATGATTTTTCAAGAGCCAATGACCTCGCTTAATCCGCTATTCACGATAGGGCAGCAATTAATTGAAGCATTACGAATACATACTGACTTAAATAGAAAAAACGCACGGCAGCGTGCAATTGAATTATTAAATTTAGTAGGCCTCCCACGGGCTGAAGAATTAATAAATGAATATCCTCATCAGTTATCTGGAGGTATGAGGCAACGGGTAATGATAGCAATGGCCATGCTATGTGATCCGAAAATTCTTATAGCTGATGAGCCTACAACTGCACTTGATGTTACGATTCAAGCACAAATTTTACGACTGATGAAAGATTTAAATAAAAAAATGAATACTGCGGTTATGTTAATCACCCACGACTTGGGCGTGGTAGCGGAAGTTTGTCAGCGAGTTGTTGTCATGTATGCAGGTAAGATTGTAGAAGAAGGCGACGTTAGAACAATTTTCAAAAATCCTAAACATCCATATACAGTTGGATTAATCAAATCTGTTCCTGATATTCGTCATAAAGCAGAACGTCTTTATTCAATACCAGGTAATGTTCCTAAACCAGGCTCTATCAATCAAGGCTGTCGCTTTGCTGAACGGTGCTCTCATGCAATGGAACGTTGCTTCACAGAAACACCTCCACTCTATCAATCAGATGAAATAGGGCACCGTGTACGCTGCTTCTTACATGATGAAAAGGAGGTAGACAGTTATGACAGAACAGTTACTACAAGTTAAAGGATTAACGAAACACTTTCCAATTAATGGAGGAGTGCTAAATAAAAAGATTGGTGAAGTGAAAGCTGTTGACGGTGTATCTTTTTACGTTAAAAAGGGCGAAACCTTAGGTTTAGTCGGTGAAAGTGGTTGTGGGAAATCCACAACAGGTAGAACGATACTTAGACTATTAGAACCGACTGAAGGCCAAGTGTTATTTGAGAATAAGGACATCACTCGCCTTTCAAAAAATGACTTAAGAAAAATAAGGCGCGATATGCAAATGGTATTTCAAGATCCGTTTGCATCGCTAAATCCACGTCATACTGTGGAAAAAATACTAGAAGAACCGCTGATTGTTCACGGTATCGGAACGAAAGAGGAACGAAAAAAAAGAGTACTAGAAATGCTTGAAGTCGTTGGGCTAAGCAACTACCATGCGAAGCGCTACCCACATCAATTTAGTGGAGGTCAACGCCAAAGAATTGGTATTGCGAGAGCACTAATGACAAAACCAAAGCTTATCATTGCTGATGAGCCAGTATCTGCTCTTGATGTATCTATTCAATCGCAAGTACTTAATCTTCTTGAAGATTTACAAAAGGAGTTTGACTTAACATATTTATTTATTGCTCACGATTTAGGTGTTGTTAGGCATATTAGCGATCGTGTTGGTGTAATGTATTTAGGTAGATTAGTAGAGTTAGCAGATAGTGAAGAACTTTACAATAATACGCTACACCCGTATACGAAAGCTTTACTATCTGCTGTGCCAATACCTGACCCTGATTTTCAAATGGAAACAGAGGTTTTGTCAGGCGATATTCCGAGTCCATCAAATCCTCCTCAAGGGTGTGCTTTTCACACGAGGTGTAGTGAATGCATGGATATTTGTAAGTCAAAAAGACCTGAATTAAAGGAAGTTGAAAAGGGTCATTATGTTGCTTGCCATTTATTTGAATAGTAAGCAATATTGATGATAAATAACAATTATTACAAGGGGGAAAAGTGTGCAAATGAAGAGAAAAAATCTATTTATGACATTCATATTTATACTTATGCTGTCACTTGTCGTTGCTGCCTGTGGTAAAACAGAAGATACGAGCTCAAGTGAAGGCGTAGAAGAAACAGAACAAGAGCAAGAGCAAACAGAAGAAGAAGCTACTGAGCCTGAAGAGGAAGCAAAGCCAAAAGAGCTTGTCTTCGGACGTGGTGGTGACTCAGTAGACTTAGATCCTGCAATCGTTACAGATGGCGAGTCTATGAAGGTTGCTAAAAATATTTATGATACGTTAGTAGAATATGGTGATCAAGATACAACTATAAACCCTTCATTAGCTGAAGATTGGGATATATCTGATGATGGTTTAGTTTATACGTTTAAGTTACAACAAGGCGTTAAATTCCATGATGGAACTGATTTTAATGCTGATGCTGTTGTATATAACTTTGAGCGCTGGGCAAATGGAAGCAAAGGTGAATTCTACTACTACGGCTCAATGTTTGGTGGCTTCAAAGGTGAAGAAGGTCACGTTATTAGTGAAGTATTAGCTGAAGATGAATATACAGTGAAATTTACATTAGCTGTACCACAGTCACCTTTCTTGAAAAACTTAGCAATGACACCATTTAGTATTGCTAGCCCTTCAGCAATTGAAGAGTTTGGTGATAACTTTACAGAAAACCCTGTAGGTACAGGTCCATTTGTCTTTAAAGAATGGAAGCGTGATGAGCGTATCGTTCTTGAAAAAAATACAGATTATTGGTTAGCGAACTACCCATTATTAGATAAAGTAACATTCATGGCAATACCAGATAATGCTGCACGATTTAATGCGCTACAAAGCGGTGAAATTGATTTAATGGACGGAATAAATCCTTCAGATGTGGACTTAGCTGCAAGCAATGGAGATTTACAAGTGTTTGAACGTCCTTCCATGAACGTAGGCTACTTAGGGTTAACGAGTACGAGAGGACCATTACAAGAGAAACTCGTTCGACAAGCATTAAATCATGCTGTTGATAAAGAAGCATTAATTACAGCCTTTTATGCAGGCCAAGCAGAGCCAGCGAAAAACCCAATGCCACCTAGTATTTCAGGATATAATGATGACATTGTAGATTATCCTTACGATTTAGACAAAGCGAAAGAATTACTTGCAGAAGCAGGATATCCTGATGGCTTTGAAATGGAATTATGGGCAATGCCTGTACCAAGACCTTATATGCCAGAAGGACAAAAGGTAGCAGAAGTTTTACAAGCTGAATTTGCAAAAATCGGAGTAACAGCTAACATCGTAACATTTGACTGGGGAACATATTTAGATAAGGCTCGTGATGGTGAAGCTGATACATTCTTATTAGGCTGGACTGGTGATAATGGAGATGCTGATAACTTCTTAAATGTATTATTAGGTGGAGATAGCATCGGAGGTAATAACTATTCATACTATAATAATGCTGAAGTAAATGAGCTGTTAAAAGAGGCACAAACGACAGCTGATGAAGATACTCGTAATGACTTATATAAACAAGCTCAAGAAATTATTAAAGATGATGCACCTTGGATTCCACTCGTTCACTCTAAACCAATGTTAGCTGGTAAAGCAAATATCACTGGGTTTTTACCACATCCAACTGGATCTGATAAACTAACGAAGGTTGACTTTAAATAACGAATTTTTGGAAGGAGAGTGTAAAAGCTCTCCTTTCTTATCTATTAGCGTTTTTCTTATTCAGTAATAACCATGTACAAAACTAGCATTTGCGGCAATTTGTCATTTGTCAAATGAGGACAACTTTATATAAACACTTAGTTGATTACAATTGCAAGAAAGTTTATGAAAAGAGCTTATTTAGTTGTATTGATTAGTTTGTAAGAAAGAGGTGAACATATTGCTATCATATACTATTCGCCGTATCTTGATGCTCATACCAGTTCTGTTAGGTATGTCGCTTATCGTCTTTGTAATGCTACGTGCAATTCCAGGTGATCCTGCACAAATTATGTTAGGTCAGCTTGCCTCAAAAGAAGCCATTGAAGCATTGTCAATAAAGCTTGGTTTAGACCAACCTTGGTATATTCAATATTTTTCTTATTTAGGTAATTTGTTAACTGGTGACTTGGGAGAATCAATTACGACGAGTCAGCCAATTAATGAAGAAATCTGGCCTTATCTTGCAGCAACAATTGAACTTTCATTTGCTGCAATGCTTATTGCTATTATTCTTGGTGTTAATGCTGGAATTATTAGTGCTTGGTTTCAAAATTCTTGGTTTGACTATATTGCGATGTTATTAGCCTTAATTGGCGTTTCGATGCCAATATTTTGGCTTGGATTAATGGAGCAATGGGTGTTTGCAGTGCAATTAGAATGGTTACCGACAACCGGGAGAGAATCAGTTCGTGACCCAGTTGAACCTATAACGCACTTATTTATAGTTGATACGTTACTACAAGGTAGAACTGATCAATTTGTAGATGTTATTAAACATCTTGTTATGCCGAGCTTGGCACTAGCAACGATACCGATGGCAATTATTGCTCGGATTACACGATCAAGTATGCTGGAAGTTATGCGCTCAGATTATGTTCGTACAGCGCGAGCAAAGGGAGTACGAATGTTTTGGGTCGTTTATAAACATTCCTTGAAAAATGCTGTTATCCCAGTTTTAACAATTATTGGTTTACAAACAGGACTATTATTAGGTGGAGCCATTTTAACAGAGACGATTTTTAGCTGGCCTGGTATCGGAAGATATATAGTTGATGCAATTTTTGCTCGTGACTATCCTGTTGTTCAATCTGGAATGTTAATTGTTGCTACTATCTTTGTGCTGATTAATTTAATTATTGACCTTTTATATTCAGCTATAGATCCACGTATTAAGTATGACACAAAGTAACAGGAGGGGAAAATGGCGGAACTTGCGAGGGAGAAAACCCCTTTAAAACAAACAGATACGAAAGAAGATGTGTCATCTCCATGGAGAGATGCATGGAAAAACTTTAAGAAAAATAAACTTGCGGTAATCGGTATGTTTATCATTTTATTCTTTGTTATTGTGGCATTAGTAGCACCTTACATCGCACCGTATGATTATGCTGAACAAAACATTGTTAACCGTTTACAGCCACCATCTAGTGACCATTGGTTAGGTACTGATGACTTTGGTAGAGATATATTTTCCCGCATAATTTTTGGAGCTAGAATCTCTTTAACAGTAGGGTTTTTTGCTGTATTAGGTTCTGTTGTAGTTGGAACATTACTAGGTGTTATCGCTGGATACTACGGTCGTTGGGTTGATGTTGTAATTTCAAGATTATTTGACATTATGCTTGCTTTTCCAAGTATGCTACTAGCGATTGGAATCGTTGCTGTATTGGGTCCATCACTTAGGAATGCATTAATTGCAATAGCTGTCATCAATGTACCTATATTTGGCCGATTAATTCGCTCAAAAGTCCTTAGTGTAAAACAGGAAGAGTATATAGTAGCTTCAAAGGCTATTGGCATGAGTGACTCAAGAATACTATTACATCATATTTTGCCAAATAGTATGGCTCCAATTATCGTTCAAGGAACACTTGCTGTTGCCACAGCAATTATTGAAGCAGCAGCACTAGGGTTTTTAGGGTTAGGTGCACAACCTCCTGAACCAGAATGGGGAAAAATGCTTGCAGATTCAAAAAATTATTTAATACAAGCCCCATGGACGATGATATTTCCTGGCCTTGCCATTATGCTTACTGTATTAGGGTTCAATTTAATGGGCGATGGTCTTCGAGATGCATTAGATCCAAAAATGAAAACGTAAAAACAGCTAACCTCACTTGTTAGCTGTTTTTTTATTATTACTAAAGGCACAGTCATAATAATAGTACCAAAGAAGGTTATAAGGTAATCTTCCGGTTATATGATTCCGATACACCCCAGTTGTTTTGTACAGTTCTTACATATCCTCTTTATTAGCAATTTGAAATTCATTCTCGTCCTTATGATATTGTTGGAAACTATCAATGAGATGATCGAGGTGCAGTAGTTGTTCATAATAGTCAATAATTACTCCAATTAAAGGTAACACTTGATAATGATTTAAATGATCATTAATATTTTGTGCATTGAAATCTTTAATAAATGATTGTAACAGAAAATATCTTCCGTTGTGTGCTTCCTTTTTTGCATCCTCAGTTGGTTGACTCTTTATTTTTCCGATAAATTTTAATAGAATCTGTTCATGAAAGCCTAATAAGCAATCGAGTTCAGATATAATCATAGATTGAAATTCTTTTGGCATATGGCGTAATTCATTTTCTAGTCGGTGTAATAGCTTTAATGTGTCAAGCGACCGATTTGTTACGATAATCATTTGCCTAAATAGTACAAGTTTCCTTGTTTTTACATATTTATGTTTTCTCAAGTAGATTCTTTCTTCTTTATATAATAAATACATTTGATCAAGCTTTATCATATTATCTTTTAGTTTATTTATATCGTTCTTTAAGAACCCATGTTCAGAGGCATTTCTTGTACTCATTCGGATCCATTTTATAATTTCTTCAGTATTTTCAACTATATTATAGTAGAGCTTTGTTTCATATTTAGGTGGTAAAAAAATTAAATTTACGAAAAAAGCTGATAGTATCCCAAGCATAATGGTCGAAAATCGTATGAATGAAAATTGAATAAAGTTGTCGGTTGGACTTGCCATAATAGCGATAACTGTAACCAATGATATAGAAATTGTTTTTTCTAGGTTAAGCTTTAAATTAATAGCAATTACGATAATGGCAGTTAATCCAATAATAAAAGGGTCGTTACCAAAAATCAGTACGAAGATCACAGCAAAAATTGCCCCTATAATATTTGCTTGAGCTTGTTCAATGATAGATAAATATGACCGATAAATTGAAGGCTGTATTGCAAAAACAGCTGAAATCCCTGCAAACACAGGGGAAGGCAGGTTCAACATATGAGCCAAAAATAATGCAAGAGCTATTGCAATTCCCGTTTTTAACATTCGGGCACCGAGTTTCATTTTTAACAATGTCCTTTCATTTAGGCTAAGTAAAAAAATAACGTACAACTGATTTCTAATAATCTACACTTGTTTTTACTATGCCTAGCAAAATGTAAATAATAATGTACTATACAATGATTATGATTTATTGGCAAGAGATAGAATGTGTCAATCGATTTTAATTATTTGTAAAGGTGAACATTAATATAGTTAGAATAAATAGGTAGTTAAAAATTGTATTAGATCAGGGGCTTAAATATGAGCAAAGGTTTTTAGTTTAGCTTTGATACATAAAAAGAAAGGTTGCTTCATCCGCTGCTATTTATCGTAGTGTAGTTAGTATCTTTTTGGGTCATATGATGACAAGCGCTTTAATCTACTTATAAATGTTTAAATGTTATAAGATTTATAAAAGGTTTTTTTCGTAAACTTTGTTGCTACTTCTTTTAAAAAATGGACAATATGACGAGTTTTATGAATGCTCAATAAATCTAAAAATAGAAAAGATTCCACGAACGCTAGTTGACTACGTGCTTATATCTTTGAACGAAAAGCAACAATCAATGCTAAAACAGCTTTATAAAAAGAAGTAAGCCCCTTACCTCAAGAAGGCGGGGCTTAAATTAGCTTTTGAAGACTCTGTTTTTACTTATTGAATTCGAAACTAAAGGACTTTATTATTCAGTTGATACAGAAGGGTCAGCTTGTTCTTTTGATGGAATCAATTGTAAAAAGTTGTTTTCAAGATCTTCAAGTAATACATTCAATTCCTTTATTTCATCAGACTGATCAGTTTCACTAAGTGCTTCAATATATTTGTTAAGTAGCTCTTTGACATCGTCAATGCCTTTACTACTTAATGGCTCTATAGAAACTTTTGCACCTTTTGCAATTCTTTTCATTATAGCTTCTTTCGTAAGACCCATTTCAGGCTGATGTCTTAAATAAACTACTCCACCGGTCATACCTGCACAAATCCAAGGGCCTGGATCACCTAAGACGAGTCCGCGACCGTTAGTCATATATTCAAAAGCAAATCCTTTAATATTTGCATGTACACCTATATTGCCATGTTCTTTATCTGGAATAGGCGTTGTTACTTTTCCGCCAATGATCATATCTGCACCAGATAAACGAATTCCTGCACGAGCATCCGCATTACCTTGGGCAATGAGTAAGCCTTTTTGTGCTCCATAACCGAAGCCCTTTCCAACAGCACCATTATAGTATTTTCCATCTTTTCCTTTAGATTTAAGGATTGAGATATTGCCACCAAAGGAAGTTTTTCCAATGCCGTCCTGTGCACCACCATCAACTTGGATATTAATACCACTACTGTTGTAAGCACCTAAACCATTCCCAGGGATGGATCCGTTTGTATATTTTAATGTTACATTTGGAAGTTGTTCATATGAGCCATCGAGACGTCCACGTACACGGTGACATGACACGCGACTTCCAAGAATACGTTGTTCTGCCGTTACGGTCGTAAATTCACGAGAGAGATGTAAGTCTTCTACTTTGTCATCTAAATACTCTGCACCTACAGCTGTAGCTAATTGCTTTTCTGCTTTTTCAACTGGTGTATCTCGATAAGAAAATTGCTCAACATCAAGTGTTGATAATAAGCGTGATAAGTCCATCGCATCAATCCCGTGAACCTGTTCAAGTAAATCAGATCTACCTACAATATCTTGCAAATTAGTCATGCCTAATGAAGCGGTTAAAGCTTTCAGTTCCTTGCCAAAAGCGGTAAATAAATTTTCAAGTCCTTGTACTGCAGCATCAAATTGTCTAGGAACGAACCTACGGAGTCCGTGCTCTTTCGCCTGAGCTTCTGATTCGATTTGCGTCGCAATTCCAACGTGACAAGAATCAAGATGACATCCTTTACATGTCGTACATCCAATCGCAATCATAGATAGGGTTCCAAAACCAATTCTGTTTGCGCCGAGCAGCATTATTTTCAAACAGTCTTTTGCGCTTTTTATACCACCGTCAGCCCAAAGTTCAACCTTGTTCCGTAAACCAGCTTCTAACAAGGCGTTATGTGCAGCCTTTACACCAATCTCTACAGGAAGACCTACGTGTTGTAAAGCATGTATTCTTGCAGCACCTGTACCTCCATCAAAACCGCTAAGTGTGATAATATCTGCTCCAGCTTTTGCTATGCCAACTGCAATCGTTCCGATATTAGGGACGACAGGTACTTTCACTATAACTTTTGCTTGGTCATTAGCTGTTTTCAGTTCTGATATCATTTGAGCTAAATCTTCAATTGAATATATATCATGGTTATTAGACGGCGATATTAGATCAGAACCAATCGTTGCGTTTCGTGCTTCTGCAATTTTGGCAGTTACTTTCGATCCAGGAAGATGTCCACCTTCACCAGGCTTAGCACCTTGACCTATTTTAATTTCTAGTAAATTTGATGAGTTTAACAGCTCAGCGTTTACTCCAAATCGTCCTGATGCTACTTGCTGTCCACGAGTATGAGGGTATTTTCCTAGCATATCTTTAATTTCTCCACCCTCACCATTAAGGCTAACCATATTTAATCGATTGGCTGCTTCAGCATATGCTCTAAATGCAATTTCATTTTGTGATCCGAATGACATTGATGCAATGACAAATGGTAGATCATGATTTGCTACACTAATGTCAACTTTTTCAGTAGGTACTGGTTTTTCTGTCTGCTTCAATTCTGTTAAATGACGTATTGTCGTTGGGTTAGCTCCTTCTTGCTCCGACAGCTTTTCACGATATAAATCATATGAACCTGTCTTTGCAACATCACTAATGGCTTTCCATAAACGCGGGAACAAATGAAAAGTTTTTCCCGGACGCGCGCTTTCGTTTTCAAAATCTTGTGCTCTTGTAATCGCATCATTTTTAAGAGATGCAAAATTATGTTTCAATTCGTTTGATCCGAAAAAGTTTACAACGTTTAATGTACTTGCCACTTCATCATGCAATCCAATTGCTGAGAAGAGCCTGCCATATCCACGGAGCTCGTGTATGCCGATCGTAGATATTACCTTTTCTAAACCTTTATTTAATGAATTAAATAGGTTTTGGGTTTTCATAGTTGTGTCATCAGCAACAGTAGCGAATAATAAATACGGACTAATAACATTAGCTCCAAGTCCATAAGCAACAATAATATCATGTAATGATCGGATAGCCCCTGAGCGTAATAGTATAGAACATTGTCGTCGTAATTGTTTTTTAACTAAAGCTTGATCAATTGCAGAAGTAATGAGCAAAGGATCAATCCATAACTTCCCGTCACTATGTGCCTGAGCATCATCGATAATTATGATAGATTTTCCATTAATTACAGCTTCACATGCTTCTTCTACAAGACGATTTAACGCGGTTGGAATCGTTTCATGGTCCTCGTAAACTGATGGTAGAAAGTGGGTAAGTTTATGATTGCTGAATGTTTGCACTAATTGATCGTAAGATGGTTGACTTAAGTCATTAGCACATGCATTTCCAATACCACCTTCTAAAAGAATTGGAGATATAAGTTCAACTGCATAGCTATCCTCGCTGTTATCAAAGAGAGATGGTCTTTTTCCGACAATGGTTCTAGTTGAAAAATGTTCAGTTTCTCTATCGCGATCTATTGCTGGATTCGTTACAACAGCGACACTTTCCTTAATAAAATCTGCAATATTTTTTCTAGAATTATTAATTGCTGCAAGAGGTGCATCGTGGCCTAGAGAACGAATCGGCTCCGCCCCTTTTTCCGCCATTTGTTCAAGCAGTTGAATATGCTCTCTATCCCAACCAAATGCAGAATATTGGCGGTTATGAACTTTAGTTTCGTTAGAGATCATTACTTGTTTTTCATACGATGGATAAGTTAAACGTTCTCTATAATTTGTCATATCGCATCTACTATTAAATCTATTGTATACCTCTTCTTGGTACTTATCATATTCATATAGTTTTATATAATTGTCTTCTCCCCATTTTAAGCCGACTTTTTCACCAGGAGAAAGTGGTTTCGGTTCAGCAACAAATTCACTCGCAGAAATGATGCCTTGTTCAGAAGCGAAAAGATAACTAGTTTCAGTTTCTACTTGCCATAATGGGCGTAATCCTAGTGAATCGACACTAAATACAGCTTCGTCATTATATCTAGATATAATTCCCGCAGGCCCCTGAGCAAAGTGTCCCCAAGCTTCTCGAATGTAAGTATACAAATCTTGAAGATGGTTAGGGAATGTTTTTATTTCATTAATAATTGGTGGAAATAGGACATCAACTGCCTCAAACAAACTATAGCCATCTCTAGCTATGAATGTTTCTATTGTTCGATTTAAATCTTGTGAATCACTCCCACCATCCGTTAAAGGAACTCCAATCATTGTTGCTTCATCACGAAGTTTGGCAATTGTATTAATTTCTCCGTTATGTCCTAATACACTAAAAGGTTGTACTCTAAAAAAGTTGGACAGTGTATTTGTTGAATAACGGTTATGACCTAATGTCATAGTAGACGCAACTAATGGATTTGCTAAATCATCGTAGTATTTTGGTAAAATATCTCCAGCACCCATGACTTTATAAACAGCATGGTAATTACTTAATGATGCAACATGAACATTTTCATCTTGCTCAATGTTAACTGTTAAGTCAAAAAGAGTATTAGCTAAGTTATTATTTGTGTCTTCTGGTAATAAGGCTATTTGCCAAAAGATCGGATCTTGTTGTGAGGCGATAGGGCCTAAGGCTCTAGATGAAGTAACTTGATCTGATTCAAATACAATTGTCAATTCATGTTCTTGGAAGAGATGTTTAATGCTATCTTTTATTTTTTTCGTGTTTTCAGATTTAGTAATGAAAAGATGACCAACGATGAAATCATGTCGACTAGCGAGTTGTGGATCTTGATTTGATTTTGTTAACTTTTCTTCCCAAAGAGCTTTTGGAATATCTATATGAATCCCAACACCATCACCTTCACCGTTAATAAATCCGGCACGGTGGTTCATAGTAACGAGAGCATTGATACATGTGTCGATATTTGCCTTTGTAGGGATTTTTTCCTTTTCAATAGCTGATACAATTCCACAAGCATCATGCTCGGCGTGTTGATAATCTTCGAATAAGCTTGGGCTCCAGTTGTTTTTCATACAAGCGGCTTTGAAGTAGGATATGGTATGTTAAAGTTAATTTTGATCACAGTTGTACCCACTTTCTAGCCGTTCACCTCCTATTTAGAATGATCTATAAAACATATTGGATAAGGTTACGAGGAATCAAATTTGGGTGAATCGTCTTAAGCAATGAGTTAGTGTTGGGTAATGAGGACAGACACTACTTACTACACCTGTTAAGAAGCTCTCACCTGTGGAAGTGAGGTCTTTACCTCTAGAACGAACGATTCAATTAAAAGTATATAAGAATACTAATAATTGAACGAAAAATCACAGAATTTAAAACCTATTCTAACATGTTCTGTAGAAAAAATCAATTATTTATTCATAATTGTTTATATAATATACATAATACTGAATAGTCAATCAATTTTACACAAAACAACAATGTTGATGTGTAAGCGTTTTCATAAGTGTGTTTCAAACAAACACTATCAATTATTACAAGATAGTGTTTGTTTGAAATGTATAATTATGCATTTTTCAACTGTTTAAATGCAGTCCCGACAGCCTTTATTGTCGTTCGAATGTCTTCTTCTGTATGAGCTATAGTAATAAACCATGCTTCATACTTGGAAGGAGCAAGGTTTATTCCTTGAGTAAGCATAAATTTGAAAAATTTAGCAAAAGTATCGCCGTTTGTCTTTTCAGCTTGTTCATAGTTTTCAATGGTTTCATTCGTAAAATAAACAGTTAGGGCACCTTTAAGTCGGTTAATTGTTATAGGGATTTCATAAGTTTTTGCGTGAGTCAAAATGCCCTCTTCTAGCATCGCTCCCAAGTTATCTAGCTTTTCATATACATTGTTTTGTTGTAATACTTCTAGGCAGGCAATACCAGATAAAATAGATGCGGGGTTCCCAGCCATCGTTCCCGCTTGATACGCTGGTCCGAGTGGTGCTACTTGCTCCATAATATCAGCTCTGCCACCGTATGCTCCAATAGGTAAGCCTCCGCCAATAATTTTACCTAATGCAGTTAAATCTGGTTTTACGCTTAGTAAGTCTTGAGCACCTCCGTACATGAATCGAAATGCTGTAATAACTTCATCATAAATGACAAGACTTCCTGCCGCATGTGTTAACTCATTCACTTGTTGTAAAAAGCCAGGTTTAGGTTCCACTATTCCAAAATTCCCTACTATTGGTTCTACAAGTACTGCTGCAATTTGATCTCCCCATTTTTGAAGTGCTTCTTTAAATGGTTCTATGTCATTGAATGGTACAGTAATGACTTCTTGAGCTATACTTTTTGGAACACCTGCAGAATCAGGTGTCCCAAGTGTAGACGGTCCAGAACCTGCAGCAACTAGAACTAGATCAGAATGACCATGATAGCATCCTGCGAATTTTATAATTTTATCACGCTTTGTATAAGCACGTGCTACTCTAATGGTGGTCATCACTGCCTCTGTCCCAGAATTAACGAATCGGACTTTCTCTAATGACGGCATAGCTTCTTTTAGCATCTTTGCAAAAGTAATTTCATGTCGTGTCGGCGTTCCATACAATACGCCATTTTCTGCAGCAGTTTTTATTGCTTCAGTAATATGTGGATGGGCATGCCCAGTAATAATAGGGCCGTATGCAGCTAAGTAGTCAATATATTTATTGCCATCAACATCCCAAAAGTAGGCTCCTTTCGCCTTTTCCATAGTTACAGGTGATCCTCCCCCGACAGCTTTGTAAGAACGAGAAGGACTATTCACACCTCCAAGAATGTGTTGTAAAGCTTCATTATGTAATTGTTTAGATTTAGTAAAATTCATAACTAACCTCCATAATAGTTTCAATATACACCTGTTATGCTTGTCGATTGGTTAAGCTACAGTTCAGTGCATTATTCTTCGATTCATCATGATCCTTCATTCAAGGAAAAATACACCTGCATATTTTATAGATCGCTTGCTTGTCGAGGATGAACGATGCACTTGCGCTTTTATTAATCCAGCTCCAGCGCCAATCCCCTCGAGGTCACTTCACTATTTCATTTGAAGGCAAAAAACGCCTTCTAATGAAATACTTCCAGTGCTTGTCGGTGATGAACAAGGCGCTTCCGCTTTTATTAATCCAGCTCCGCCTCCTAGCCTCTCGAGTCGTTTCACCTTTTCATCAGAAGACAAAAAGCGTCTTCAGTTGAAAAGCTTCCAAGGCTAGTCGAGACTAAACAGTCGGCTCCGCTTTTATATTTATTATACTATCAAAATATATTTTTGGTATGCTGTATGCTTTGTATTTGTTTCATTCACAATATTTATATAAACTAGTTTTTATCGTGTGTAGTTGGAGGGAAGAAAATGAAGAATGTAATAGAAGTAGATAGGCTGAACAAAGAATTTAAGTCCTTCTCAAGTCGAGCTGGGTTAAAGGGAGCGTTTCGAGATTTATTTACTCGAAATTATAAGTTAATACATGCTGTTGATGATATATCGTTAACGATTAAAGAAGGAGAAATGGTAGGTTACATTGGAGAGAATGGTGCTGGTAAATCAACAACGATTAAGATGCTTACAGGAATTTTAACTCCATCGTCTGGAAGTGTTCGAGTGAATGGGATGAATCCTCATAAAGATCGTGAAAAATTCGTAAGAACAATCGGGGTAGTGTTTGGTCAGCGGTCACAATTATGGTGGGATATTGCGGTACAAGAATCATTTAGGTTATTAAAAAAAATATATCAAGTGTCTGATGAAGACTATAACAATCATATGGGACACGTTATTGAAACTTTAGATATTGGACCTTTGTTGGATAAGCCTGTGAGAAAGTTGTCTTTAGGTCAACGTATGCGCTGTGAACTAGCTGCTGCTCTTATCCATAACCCGCCGTTATTATTTTTAGATGAGCCTACAATTGGTTTAGATGTGTTAGTAAAGCTTAAGATTCGGAAATTCTTAAAAGAAATAAATGAAAAATATAAAACAACAATATTACTAACGACACATGATTTATCGGATATTGAAGCATTATGTGAGCGTGTTGTCATGCTTGATGAAGGGAAAATAATATATGATGGTTCATTACAAGCCCTTCGATCAAATTGGGGTGATGGTAAACAAATACAGTTTCAATTTACGAAGGAAATAAATGAAGCTGAATTATTGTCACATACTGCTGATCTAGATGTTAAGTGGCAAAATCATGAAAGAATGAATGTTTGGATTGCAAATGTCAGAGATGAAGAAACAATCATTTCAGAGCTCATTAGAAGAATTGTGGCGGTATACCAAATTAAAGATATTAATGTTAATGAGGTTGCTACTGAAGAAATTATAAGAAATATATACGAAGAAGGCGTTGTTAATGGATAAATACATAGAAATGATTAGAATACGCTTCTTAATGATGCTTGCTTATAGAACAAACTATTACAGTGGGATTTTAATTTACAGTATAAATATAGGTGCCTACTACTTCTTATGGACAGCAATCTACGGTGATAAGGGAGAGTTACAAGGATTGTCTGTTATACAAATGACTACGTATGTAGCGGTAGCATGGATGGCTAGAGCATTTTATTTTAATAATATTGATCGAGAGATTGCAATGGAGATACGTGAAGGAAAGGTAGCGATAGAACTCATTCGTCCTTACAACTATTTGGGTATGAAGACGATGCAAGGCTTAGGAGAAGGTTTGTTTCGTTTGTTGTTTTTTTCTTTACCAGGGATGTTTATTGTAGGATTAATTTTTCCTTTTAATTTTTCTACTAGTGTATCAACATGGCTTTATTTTATTATTGCAATTGTTTTAAGCTTTATTATAAATACTCAAATTAACTTAATTACGGGAATAATGACGTTCTTTTTATTTAATAACGATGGCTTAATCCGTGCAAAAAGAGTAGTGATTGACCTTTTTTCAGGACTACTGCTACCTATTAGCTTTTATCCATTATGGGCACAAGAAGTTATGATGTTCTTTCCGTTTCAGGCAATTAGCTATATTCCGAGTATGATATTTACTGAAGGATTCAAAGGAAATGACATCATTGAAGCACTTATGTTCCAACTTATATGGGCAATCGTATTAGTCATACCTATTAAGCTTTTATGGAATAGTGCTAAAAAGCAGCTCATCGTTCAAGGAGGATAAAAACGTGTTTTACATATCGACTTTTTTTCAATACGTTAGTCAATATTTAAAAACGAGATTACAATATAGAGCAAACTTAGTCGTTGAAATTTTATCTGACTTATTATTTCAAGGTGTAAATCTCGTGTTTATATTAGTGGTATTCGGTCATACCCAATTGCTAAATGGGTGGAGTAGGGAAGAAATCATCTTTATTTACGGCTTCTTCCTTGTACCGTTCGCCTTGTTTACATCTTTTTTTAATATTTGGGATTTTAATGAGAGGTATATTGTTAAAGGTGAAATGGATCGTATTTTAACTAGACCAATTCATAGTTTATTTCAAATTGTGCTTGAGAGGATGGAGCTTGAGTCATTATTTGGTGGCGTGACAGGAATTGCGATAATGAGTTATGCAGCTTATCAATTGGAGTTAGCTTTTCACTGGTATGATGTAGTGATTTTTATTTTATTTGTAATCGGCGGCGCACTTGTCTATGCCGGAATTTTTATTATGATTGCTAGTATAGGCTTTTGGTCTGATGCTCGGACGTCAATTATGCCTATGATGTATAACATTGGAAACTATGGAAGATATCCAGTTGATATTTATAATAAAGTAATCCGTTACATATTAACATGGATATTGCCATTTGCATTTGTTGGAGTTTATCCAGCTGCGTATTTTCTTAAGAGAACAGAGTGGTACGGATATTCTTTTATTACTCCAATTATTGGTAGTTTGTTTTTCGTCTTAGCTGTAGTTATATGGAACATAGGAGTGAAAAAGTATAGAGGGGCAGGCAACTAACATAACGGATTTCATTTCTATGCCCTTTATATAAATACGATGGTTGTTTCACGTTGATTGATGTTTTTCGTACTAAGAAATATACTTGGAAAAACAACTATGATACCGGGGCATCATTTCATTTTATACGCCGAGGCGCTACTTTATGTAAAACCTTAGTCTAAATTTTATTAGGCTAAGGTTATTTTGTTCGATTAATTAAGGCTGTTTTCACGTTGATTGTTATTTTTCGTAAGAAATAAATACCGTATAAGCTAAGCGTTCGTTGCATCTTTTCTCATTTAAAATGAGGTCAATTTATCTATTGCGGTCCTAAATTAATCTCTATAGCAACAAAGTTTTCGAAAAAAGACTTTATTTATGTACAAAAGAGAATAGGCTTGTTTTTTTTTCGTATATATAGAGTAGGTTTATTCGGTGAAATATTGGAGGGATAGAAATGGTGAGTTTTATCGTCTTGCTTACTTTTTTTTGCATTATAATGAGTGTCAGAACGATATGGAGTTTAAAACGAAAAGCCCACCAATTAGTTTCCTTTGAGAATTTGTTTGCGTTAGTTACTATTTATATAACGGTCTTAATCGGGTTTGGGTTAATCTATACGATACTTGAGGAAAATGGCTATTCAATATTAAAAGAAGATGGTCAACATATAATAGGGGATTTTCTTACTAAGCTACAAACAAGTATGTATTTCAGTGCAATAACATTATTATCTGTAGGTTATGGTGACATAACACCAGTTGGAGCCGGCAGATGGATTGCGATAGCAGAGGCATTATTAGGATACACAATACCAGCAGCCTTTGTCGTGAAGACAGTTATCCAGGTTGATAAGAAGGAGAGCTAATGAGAAATCATATTCTCATCTACCTTCCTAAGCTCACCACGGAGCGAAGCGTGGAAGAGGGAGGCTTCTGGGTGATAAATTGACACAGAAAGATGTGTTATGTATAATGAATTCAAGATATTGGATATTGAGAGGTTTGATATAATGGAAGAAAATAAAGAAATTAATTCTGCACTTAAGCTTTTTGTTGTAATGTCAAAAGCACAGCGTTCTATTGTAGATGTTGTCAGTAAAGATGTTAAAAGCTATGGCTTAAACACAACTGAATTTGGTGTGCTGGATTTATTATATAATAAAGAAAAATTTCCATTGCAGAAAATAGGGGAGCATATCTTAATTGCTAGTGGAAGTATAACGTATGTTGTTGACAAATTAGAGCAAAAAGGGCTTATTGAACGAAAGGGTTGTCCGAAAGACCGTCGTGTAACTTATGCGGCAATAACCAAAGCTGGGGTCGAGTTAATGGACGATATATTTCCGAAACATAAAAAGGTCATTGATGAGATTTTCTCTGTGCTTTCAGAAGATGAAAAACAAATAATGATTGGATTATGGAAAAAAGTAGGGTTTCATGTTTCGCAGTCATAGTTAATATTTAGAGACAAAATTTTTTTTGGTTGCATTTATCTTGAATTCGTGATATATTAATTCATGACAATTCAATTGTGTTAATAATAGTCGAATGATACCTCGATTTAATAATATATAGAATTGAGATGTTTATGGTAATTAATATTTTTTGTAAATATATCTCTAATTAAAGAATTCTATATTTAGATTATATTTGTATGAGGTTTTGGTTTGAGTTGAAATAAGTTTTACACACTATTATGAAGGGGTGAGAGAATATGATTAAAAAATTTCCCGCTAATTCAAGACATGAGATGAATCATGGATGGCTGAAAACGCATTTAAGTTTTTCCTTTGCGGAATATCATGACCCAGAAAATGAATCCTTTGGTCCATTACGTGTACTTAACGATGATGTTGTAGCTCCTTTACGAGGCTTTGGGAAACATCCACATAAGGAAATGGAAATAGTCTCAATCGTCTTATCAGGGCAATTACAACATGAAGATAGTCAAGGTAATAAGGCAACGACGACTTTCGGTGAAATTCAACGAATGTCAGCAGGGACTGGAATATTTCACTCGGAGGTCAATCCATCAAGTGAAGAAGATGTTAACTTTTTGCAGCTTTGGTTTTTCCCGAAAGAACAAGGTGTAACTCCTTCATATGAAAAGACAGCTTTTGATATAGGAGCGATGAAGAACCATTTACTACCTGTTGTCGCTAATCATCCTAACAATAGTAAAGTAGCACATATTAATCAAGACCTAACGATCTATTTAGCTGATTTAGAGTCAGATAACGCTATAGCGTTTACACAAGATAAAGATAGAAAAACGCTCATTTTCGTCATTGAGGGAGAGTTACTTCTTAATGGAAATACAACATTAAATAAGAGAGATTCAGCGCGTATTGTAGACGTAACGTCTCTAAAAATAGATGGGGTTGGTCAGTCACGGTTTATGCTAATTGATTTGCCTGCATAACTTAGCACACTTTAGGAAATCATAGGTTGTCACAATATTGGAGGTGATGCCTTATTGGAAGTGATTAACCAATTAGGTTATTGACTTCTACATGTTAATGAGGAGGATAAACAATGGGATTTATTAATAATATTATAAATAAATTTAAAACTAATAATGGGAGTGTAGAAAAAATGACAAAAGTATTATTTGTAAAAGGAAATCCAAAACAAGAGAAAGATTCATATTCATTACGCTTAGCAAGTGCTTTTATTGATGCGTATAAAACTGAAAATCCAAATGACGAGATTATTGAGCTAGATCTATATAATGAAAATATCCCTTTTATTGATGGTGATGTGTTATCTGCATGGGGGAAATTCGCAGCACAAGAAGAGCTTACTGCAACTGAACAAGAAAAAGTAGGTAGAATGAATGAGTTAACTGATCAATTTATAGCAGCTGATAAAGTGATCTTTGCTGCACCAATGTGGAATTTTGGTTTTCCGCCGATGGTAAAAGCTTATATTGATACAATTTCAATTGCTGGAAAGACATTCAAATATACTGAAAATGGTCCAGTGGGGTTATTAGAAGATAAGCCAGTTGTTTTATTAGAAGCACGCGGGGGAATTTATTCAGAAGGTCCAGCAGCAAGTGCGCAACATACTGTAAGCCATTTACAAACTGTTATGGGCTTCATAGGCATTCAAAATTTCCAAACAGTTGTAGTTGAAGGTGTTAACTTTGACCCTTCAAATGCCGAGAACATTTTCCAAAATGCGGCTAACAAAGCAAAAGAAGTAGCAAAAACATTTTAATAATGACAAAAAAACCACGTCACATTAGCGACGTGGTTTTTTTATTGTTGCTTTACCAAGGTGTTGTAATCGTATTAATAAATTAAAATGTATCCAACTTCCAAATCCCTCACTAAAATGCTGTCAATTACGAGCCCTTTTCGTAAACTTTGTTGACATTGAAACTAATTTAGACAAACAATTAATAATTTTATGCAATTGACTTCAATTTAAATATGAAAAGATGCAGCGAATACTTGGTTTATACGTATTCTGTTCATAGTACGACAAGCAACAATCAATGCGAAAACAGCCATTACATAAAAGCATAATAGCTTTCATTACTCAGTATTAATAGTATTTACATATAGAACAGATATGTATTTGAGTTTGAAAACAATTCATTTGTTTTTATTGTCCTATTAGCGTTAAACTTTACATAGAAGTGTTCAAAAAAGGCGAGCTATGTCAGTCGCTAATATATGGAGGCATACTATGAGCTTAGAACTTAATCAAAAAGCACCTGATTTTCAACTATTATCAAATACTGGTGAAGAAGTAAAACTATCAAATTATTTAGGAAAAAATGTTGTAGTATATTTTTATCCAAAGGACATGACACCTGGGTGTACAACCGAAGCGTGTGATTTCAGGGATAGACATGAACAGTTTACTGAATTAGATACAGTAATTCTAGGGATTAGCCCGGATCCAATCGAAAGGCATAAGAAATTCATTGAAAAGCATGGATTACCTTTCTTATTACTCGTTGATGAAGACCATAAAGTTGCTGAAGAATACGATGTTTGGAAGTTGAAGAAAAACTTTGGTAAAGAGTATATGGGAATTGAAAGATCAACTTTTGTCATTGATAAAGAAGGAAATGTGGTAAAAGAATGGCGAAAAGTTAGAGTGAAAGACCATGTAGAATCAGCTCTACAATTTATAAAGGATAACTTACAATAACAAAGGTAAATCAATCGGTTTTTCATAAGGCTCTCTTCATTTGTTGCTAATAATACCAAACGACTAGGAGCGGTCATATTCGGTTGTTATCGTTTTATGGGAGAGAGATGGTACGAGTTGTGTTTAGTACGAAAAACAACAATTAATGCAAAAAAGACTTACTTTAAGAGTGTAGAGAAGATACATAATTTCTCTACACTTTTTTTATGCCATTTTAGACTTGTCCATATATTGACAATTATATTGTTACGGTGTACTATGTAACTAGAACACTAAAACAATTATTGAATAAAATTATTAGGAGGTAGCGAAATGGTAGGAACAAGTTCCTTTAGTGGGTTATTGAAAAAAGATTTTTTACTAATGAGAAGTCATTTAGTCGCTGTTTTAATTTTAAATACAGCAGCCTTTGTTTTAGGGTGGTACCTTTATTCAAAATTATCATGGTCTAACTTTGATATTGGACTTAATGGGTTAGAGGTGATAGATGATCATTTAATTAAATTTATTCCGTTGTTAACTATTAGTGTATTGCATGTCTTATTTTTAAGTGTATATATGTTTTCTAGCTTGAATAAAGAAGCAAAAAAAATGCATTTATGGCTGCATAATCCTCAACCATCGTTTCAGTTAATAGCTAGTAAATTCTTAAATGGCTTTTGTGCATTAATCATTTCACAAGCAACAATCATCATTTTTATATTAATTAACTTCATTCCGCTATACGGAGAATTACAATCACCAATTTTGGCTGAAATATTTAATTTTGCCTCGCTAGAGATGTTCTATATTATTAGTATCTCAACAGTACTTTCAATCACCGTTCTCTTTTTTTGGGTAATATACCGTTTCATTAAAACTAGAATAGGTAAAGGATCCAAATTAATACTTTTCCTTATCATTATCGTATCACTTTATTTCTTTAACTCTTTGATGAATTTATCAATCATCGAGGTAATGTTAGAGTGGGGTGCTTATGAGATATATTATCCTAGTATTTTTGTTAGTGGAGCAATCTATGCAGGTTCACTCTTGTTTTTCTTAATATTCACCGCATGTTTGTTTTTCATATCATCATGGCTTATTGACAAGAAGTTGGAGGTATAAAGTAATGGAAGACTTTCAAGCAAATAGACCGATTTATATGCAATTAGTAGACCGGATTAGTCATAAGATTGTTAGGGGAGAGTTAAAACCGGGTGATAAATTAAAATCAGTTCGTGAAATGGCAGTTGAATCAGGGGTAAATCCGAATACGGTTCAACGAACTTATAGCGAAATGGAAAGGGTGGGTATTGTGGAAACGAGAAGAGGGCAAGGGACTTTTGTATCAGAAAGTGAAGAAAGGCTGGAAATGTTAAGAGAACAGCTTAAATCAAATCACATTATGAAATTCATTCAAGAAATGACTGCAATGGGATTTAAGCAAGATGAAATTATAAGAGACATCCAATCCTTTATGGTAAAGGAGAATATGAAATGATTGAATTACAAAATGTTACGAAAAAATATATCGGTAAAACAGCTTTGCATAATGTAAGTTTATCATTTCCTGAAGGTAAGATTATAGGAATTATCGGCGAGAACGGCAGTGGGAAATCCACCCTTTTGAAGTTGATGGCTGGATTAATACAACCTTCGCAAGGCTTTGTGAAAGTAGGTAATATGCAAGCTGACAGACGAATTTGTCATGTTGTAACCTATTTATCTGAGTTAGACGATTATTATCCATTTTACACCGTCAAGCAGACAATAGAATTTTTTGCAACTCAGTTTGAAGATTTTCAGTTATCCAAAGCTTTTGAGATTATGAAGTTTATGAAGTTAGATCCAAATCAAAAGGTTAAGCATTTATCTAAAGGGAACCGAGGTCGATTAAAAATCGTGTTATCTCTAGCTAGGGATGTACCTTATATATTAATGGATGAACCTTTTTCAGGGCTAGATCCTATGGTAAGAGAGTCAGTTGTCAAAGGGCTCATATCGTTTATCAATTTGGAAAAACAAACTGTTATTATAACAACTCATGAAGTGGATGAAGTTGAACCTTTACTGGATACGGTTGTTGTAATTAGAGATGGTAATGTAGTTAATATTACTGATGTTGAGCATTTACATGAGGAAAAAAATATTGGTATAGTAGATTATTTGAAAAGTTTACATGAACCTAAAAGTAGTTGAGGATTTTGAAAAAGAAAATAAATGTACCTCCCTTCACCTAGATATATGACGAAAGGATGGGGAGGTTATTTTTTTTCATGCGTAAGATTTGCGCAGGTTTATTTTTCTGAATTTTAAGTATATTCAAAACTGAATGTAACAGCTTGATTGTTAGTCTTAATTAGCTATAAGCCTTAAGTCTTAGAGAAGTATAATACTCTGGCACGTTATGTAAAAACCTTGTATTAGCTAAGATTGAATTACGTAAAGTTGTGAGTCTTAAATCCAGGGTGAGCTTGTTTAAGTTAACGTGAATATTGGAATTGGGAAGAGAGGCTTTTCTACACGGTCAATCAAACTTGTATAGGTGCTGTATAGAAGTCCAATTACACCATGGAACTTAAATAGATGAATATCTTAGTGAATTCAATATACGTGGAAGAGAAGGGAGAAATAAATATGAAAAAAGTTTTATTTTTACCATTGTTAAGAATGCCATCGGGGCATCATCAAGTTTCAGAGGCTTTCATTCATTCAATTAATTATCATAACCAGTATGTAAAAACGAAGAAGGTAGATTTGCTTAGTCATTCAAATCCTCCTTTAGAAAAGTTTATTACTTCGTTTTACCTGAAATGGATTAAACTAGCTCCGCACTCTTATGAATGGGTTTATAAAAACTTTGGATACTCAACATCTAAAAACTACTCCTTACAATGGTATGAGTTACTCTTTTTAAAGAATATGGAAAAACTCCTGCAGGAAGAGAAACCTGATTTAATAGTAGCTACACATGGCTTTCCATCATTTTTAGTTAGTCGTTTAAAAGTAAAAAATAAAATCGACATACCTTTAGTCAATGTTTATACTGACTTTTTTATTAATAATGTATGGGGAAGAGAAGGTGTTGATTTTCACTTTGTTTCAAGCGAACAAATGAAAACATATTTAATAGATGAAAATGGAATATCACCAGATAAAATTATATTGACTGGTATACCAATTAGTGAAGTATTCAATGGCATGAACAGGCAGTTTAAGCAAAAGGAGAGATATCATATTCTCATATCAGGTGGTAGTAGTGGTTTAGGAAATATAACAGACTTCTTGAGTAAAGTTGATATAGGAGAAACAACTCAATTTTCTGTATTATGTGGTAAAAATGAAAAACTGTTTCAAGATCTCAAAAATAGCAAGAACCCCTATATTACTCCATATCCATATATCTCTTCTAGAGAAAAAATGAATGACTTATACGAAGATGTTGATGCAATTGTTTCGAAACCTGGCGGAGTAACTGTCAGTGAAGCTTTGCAAAAAAGGTTACCTATCTTTATAGAATCTGCCTTACCAGGTCAAGAAGATTTTAATTTGGCATACCTACAAGAGAAAGCACTCGTGTACAAACTAAATACTAATACCCCACTAAATCAACAACTTATGGACAAATTAAATAATAAAGAAAACTGGGAAGAACATCAACGTAGAATAGAAGAACATGTTCAAAGTTTTCATAACCCGTATGAACAACTATTGCAAATTATGAAAACGACCAACCGCATAGAGGTTGGTTACGTTGGCTAAAAGAAAGGCATTTTAAGTTGAGTTTTGTTGAAATTGTCCAAAATTTAGGAGTTGTTGGTTTATTCATCTCAATGTTTTTAGAAGGATCTTCATTACCTTTCCCTGGGGTAATAGTTGTATTATCGTATGGATTTTTATTAAACCCTAGCTATGTTAATTTGGTTGTTATTTCAATTGGCATGGCAATGATATATACATTGGCAAGCTTCATTCCTTATTTAATTGGTTTAAAAATGAGTTCTATATTTCCTAAAAAACTTCAAAAGGGGATTAACAAAGCCAGGTGTTGGTTTCAAAAGTACGGGACTTGGAGTATTTCTTTATCTAGACCATTTGGTATGGGGAATTATATTTCATATATAGCAGGAATGGGCGAAGTGAAGGCTAGCGTTTATAC
Organism: Cytobacillus sp. IB215665; assembly: GCF_033963835.1. Taxonomy (NCBI): domain Bacteria; kingdom Bacillati; phylum Bacillota; class Bacilli; order Caryophanales; family Bacillaceae; genus Cytobacillus; species Cytobacillus sp. IB215665. The sequence continues at coordinate 7,783 of NZ_JAXBME010000019.1, read as the reverse complement.
TATTCATACATTTTTAGGTATTTTACCATGGTCATTTTCGGTGTTATTAATAGGCAAGATTGGGAACGAAATAGCAATAAGAGATTTTTTCAAAGAATACCAGGTTTATATTTATTCATTCTTGATCGTAGTGCTGTTTATTTATGGTTTATATATATGGTGGAAGGTAACAAACAATACTAATGAAGTGAAGGAGCAAGTTCAAAAAATGGATATGATAGACAGTGAAAAGCAACAGAACTTAGCTCCGGTGTTCGATACGTTAGTTCGTGGGGTCCGTGAGGAGAGAAAAAAAGAGGTAATGAAATAATTCGCTCCTATCCATCTCTAATATGAAAAATTATAGAAACAGGAGGAAGTAATTAATGATGGAAACTGGTTTATCACTGAGTGGAGGCTCTTTAAGGGGAGCAGCACATATTGGAGTTCTAAATGAACTACAATATCAAAACATAGATATTACACATATTGCTGGTACGAGCGCAGGTGCATTAATTGCGGGTTTATATGCATGCGGGATGAGACCAGAACAAATGGAACATGAGCTAGAAGATTTATCAATAAGGAAAATGTTAGATATACAAGTGGGCAGAAAAGGATGGGTAAAAGGAAAACGTATTTATGAAAAGTTAGTTCAGCTTACAAATGGTAAGCATTTTTCAGATCTTGACATACCATTAGCAATTATAAGCTTAGACCTTATTTCTGGACAACTGGTTATTATCAAGTCAGGTGAAGTTGCTAAGGCGATTCATGCAAGTATCGCTATTCCTGGTATATTTGCACCTGTAAAACATGGAAATCAACTGCTCGTTGATGGTTATATCTTAAATAATAATCCAGTAGATGTGGTGAAAGATATGGGGGCCCAACATATTACAGCGGTGAGCATTAAAGGATCAAAAGACAGTAACCCAAAACATATTTTTCATCAGCTTTCAAGATATATAGGAGTTGCAAGTAAATATCATACAAGCCAGCTCGTAGAGAAGTATGCAGATTTAATCATTAATATTGACCTTCAAGGGGTCGCTCGCTCTGAGAGAAAATCTATGGACAGATTTATTGAATTAGGAAGGCAACAAGCGTGTGGAGCTTTTTCTAGTTTAAATATGAATGCTCGTGAGAATGTTGCTAATATTTATAAGCAGAAGGTTGTTTAATACTGGGTTTAAATGGATTTTTTATATAGAATGAGAACGCATATCACTATGAATGGACATTAGGGTCTTATCGTTACTAGGACTTGAGTCTTAATAGAAAATAGAGCGCAGGCGCGTTATGAAAAAGTGTAAATATAGATATGATGGACTTAAGAAAGGAGGAACATAATAATGAAAAATGTTGGTTTGTTTATAATCGGTGGAATAGCTGCAATGGTGTTAATTTCATCACTTGGACCAATGGTTGGATTAGCAATTAATCTTCTCATCCTCTATTTAGTTTTCAAACAGTTTATGAAAACTAAATCTACATTCGCTAAATTCGGATGGGCGTTAATCGGTATTGTGATTCTTATGATCGTTGGGTCACACATTCCAGCTGTTATTGGTTTTGCAGCCGCTTATGTTTTATATATTGTGTATAAAAAATGGAATGCTAGTCAAGATACGATTGAAGAAACAGATGATCCCTTTGTAAATTTCGAAAAACAATGGTCAGAAATGAAAAGATATAATTAAAAGGAGATGACGAGAGATGGCTAACATAATTTCAAGGATAAGAAGTAGTATTGAAGCAGATTTACATGATGCTCTAGATAGAAAAGAACATAAAAATCCTGTGGCGGTTTTAAATCAGTATTTGCGACAATGTGAGCAAGAAACAGAAAAAGCCCGCAAATTATTAGAACGTCAATATACATTAAAAGATGAATTTACTCGCGAATATAAGCATGCAAAACAATTTGCAGAAAAAAGAAAACGACAAGCTGAAATCGCTTCTCAAGCAGATGAAAAAGAATTATATGATTTCGCAGTACAAGAGCAAGCTCAATATGAAGAGCGAGCATACCGCTTAAATAACTTACTTACAGAAGCTACTCAACAAGTAGATGTCCTTGAACGAAAATATGAGGAAATGAAGCATAAGGTAAAAGATATGCACATTAGACGAATGGAGCTTATGGGTCGAGAGAATATTACTCGTGCACATCACCGTATGAACAAAGTAATAAATTCGAATGACGCAACGAACAGTCCTTTCACTAAATTTGAAGAGATAGATAATTATCTAGATCGATTAGAACATGATATGAATAGTTCATATTTTAGAAACACAATTGATGCACGGATTGCTCAATTAGAAAAGGAAGCAAAAAAAGAAGTAAATTAGAAGAAACGCATTCAAATTTCTAGACTAGACATGGTATGCTAGAAGGCGTAGGTAACTGCGCCTTTTCGGCTCTAAAAATTGACTTATAGTGTGAGCTCTATCGAGTAGCCATACAATATTAAAGAAGAGGTCTTATACAGAGAGGAGTAAGCCCATGTTTAATAAAATAACTACTGAACAATTAAGCTGGATTGTAGTAATAATAATCGCTATGCTACTGCTAGAGGTTTCATTTTTTAACAGTGGGGTTATCTTTTCTCTAATCGTATCAATAAGTTTAATTTATATTGGCCGCAAACGTATGCCGAAGGCTAGTGGGAAAATTCTGTTTTGGTTTGGGTTGCTTTTTACATTATTAAGTGTAACAGGGATGATGACGTTTAAACTCTTGCTGTTGGTCATCATTATCTTCTTAATTAATAGTTTCGTACAATCGAAAAAAGAACCATCTACTATTAAGCCAACAATAAAAGAACCTGAAATGATAGCTTCTGAGGAAACATTAATTACACGTTCACCTCTTATGAAAAATATTTTAATTGGGCAACAACAAACACCATCTCATGTATATGAATGGAACGATGTTAATATTCAAGCTGGTATTGGTAACACCGTAATAGATTTAAGTTATACTGTTCTTCCTAAGGGAGAAACAATTATCTTTATTAGAAATTTTATAGGTAATATTGAAGTTCTTATACCATATGATTTAGAAGTTAGTATTCGCCATTCAGTTTTCATTGGTTCATCAACGGTGTTTGAAGTACATGATGCTAATATGTTTAATCAAGTGTTTAGCTTACAAACCCCTCAATATGATAATGTTGACCAGAAAATAAAAATTGTTACCTCAATGATAGTGGGGAATATTGAGGTGAAGCGAGTATGAATGCAATCCAAAGGCAGCTGATTATTGGTTTAAGTATGTCAATGATTGTCTTACTAGTGACATTGATTGGTACATTTCTAGTATTTCCATTACCAGAATGGAGCGTTTTGTGGAAGAAAGAAATAATGGAGATACCGTTTGTACTATTTATTGTTGTAACAAGTATTATTGTTGGGCTTCTTTTTGGCGCGATCTCTGGATTATCTTGGAGAAAGCAACTTATATCAATAAGTGGTATGCTTCATCAAATGGAAACTGGTCACAAAATAAAAGTAGATGAAAAAGCTCCACTCAGTGAAATTCAAGCTATTCATGATCGAATGGACAACATCCAAAGAAAGATGTCGGAACAGACTAAATTATCACGAAAGCTAGCTAATGAAATAGTGGAGGATCAAGAGCAACGAATTCAAGAAATGATTTCTCAAGAGAGGAATCGTTTAGCTCGTGAATTACATGATTCAGTTAGCCAACAGCTATTTGCAGCATCTATGTTAATGTCTGCGATTAACGAAGCAAATCCCCTTTCAAATGAGCGTGAAACGAAACAGTTAAAAATGGTTGAACAAATGATTCATCAATCCCAGCTAGAAATGCGTGCCCTGTTACTTCATTTGAGACCAGCTGCTCTAAAAGGGAAGTCTCTTCAAGAAGGGATTGAGATGCTATTAGTGGAATTATCCCAAAAAGTATCAATGTCAATCCAATGGAAAATTGAAGAGACACCTATGGAAAAAGGAGTGGAAGATCACCTGTTCAGAATTTTACAAGAATCGCTATCAAATACATTGCGTCATGCGAAGGCTACTAAACTTGAAGTGTTATTGATTCAAAGAGATGAACTAATTATTTTACGTGTAGTAGATGATGGAGTGGGCTTTGACGTGGAGGAAACGAAAGCAGGTTCTTATGGATTACAGAACATGTATGAACGGGCGATCGAAATAGGTGGTACGATGAATATAGTAAGTGTGAAAAATAATGGTACCCGTCTTGAAGTGAAAATACCGATATTAAGAAATGAGGGAGAAGCTGGTGATTAAAGTATTATTTGTTGATGATCATGAAATGGTTCGTATAGGTGTGTCATCATATTTATCTGCCCAATCAGACATAGAGGTGGTCGGAGAAGCCGATAATGGGAGGGATGGCGTTGAACTTGCACTTTCATTACGTCCAGATATCATACTTATGGATTTAGTAATGAAGGAGATGGATGGGATAGAAGCAACTCAGATGATCATCGATCAATGGCCAGAAGCTAAAATTATTATTGTTACGAGTTTTTTAGATGATGAAAAAGTATATCCTGCTTTAGAAGCTGGTGCAACGAGCTATTTATTAAAAACTTCAAAAGCTAATGAAATTGCTAATGCAGTGCGAGAAACGTATCGTGGTCAGTCAGTCCTTGAACCTGAAGTAACAGGGAAGATGATGCGGAAAATGCGACAAAAAAATGTGCAGCTTCTACATGAAGAACTAACAAGTAGAGAAATGGAAATTTTATTATTGATGACAGAGGGGAAAACAAATCAAGAAATTGCTGATGAGTTATATATTGCATTAAAAACGGTGAAAGCACATGTTAGTAACATCTTAAGTAAATTGGAAGTGCAAGATCGAACACAAGCGGTGATTTATGCTTTTAAGCACTCGTTAGTTAAGTAATCATATACATATTACCCCTGTTAAATCTCACCTTAAAGCCTATCTTTTTTTGTATAGGGGCAAACATCCAAACGAATTCATCTTAGTTGAGTATGATAGTATTGTAGGGCATACCTCCTCAGTATTCAATACAATTCATTTTGCGGGATATAGTTCCGCATTTTTTTGTGTATGGCTCTTTTCGTTAACTTTGTTGCTTTTTTACTTACATTCGATTAACTGATGCTTATTATATGCTTTTTATAACCTTTAGGGAAGGAAAGTTGCTTCAAACATTATTTATATTCTCGTATCGTTCTTATTACGAAAAGTAGCAATTAATGCGAAGGCAGCTTTGTGTATCAAGAAGTTAGGGGCTTGTTATTCATTTGAAGTGAAGAAGGATCATTTCGTTAACTTCTTGGTAAAATTAACAATGTAGAATAGGCTCTATCCGCTAGTCATAGCCTAAACGCTAGTAGCATAATTGTTTTGCATTAGTAGGTAAAACAATAACTAGTCCGAATAAATCTTGAAAAGTGGTTAATAATTAAATAATTTGAATTATTTTTTTCGAAAAATGCGTAAAATTAGATTTCATCTCATATAGTAAAGGTGTATATATTGACAAAACTGAGTATAACAATGTAGACTAATTATAAATATTATAAAGTAAGAATCTTTTTTAGGAGAGAGGTGCATGACGGTGTCCCATCATGACCAATTGAAAGAAGCTCTTGAGGCGTTAAAGCAAACAGGGGTTAGAATTACCCCACAACGTCATGCGGTTCTTGAGTATCTTATCCATAATGTGTCACACCCAACTGCTGACGATATTTATAAAGCGCTTGAAGGTAAATTTCCTAATATGAGTGTAGCAACAGTATATAATAACTTAAGGGTGTTCCGTGAAGTAGGTTTAGTTAAAGAGCTAACATATGGAGATGCATCCAGCCGATTTGATTATGTTACAACAGATCATTACCATGTGATATGTGAGGAATGTGGTAAAATTGTTGATTTCCATTATCCTGGATTGGATGAGGTAGAAGCATTAGCGGAACATGTGACAGGATTTAAAGTAAGCCATCACCGTATGGAAGTTTACGGAGTATGTGAAGATTGTCAACAAAATAAAAAGCACTAAAAAGCTGATGGTCGAAAAGACTATCAGCTTTTATCTTATAAGATGTTATTTTGTAATTGTTTTTTTGTCTTTCTTATTATATTTTTCATTAAATTCTTTTCCTTCAAGTGATGGATCAAGAGTTAGCGGTTCGTTGCAATACATACATATATCTACTTTACCTAACATTTTTGTTGTCTTTTGGCATGATGGACACACTACTTGAACAGTTTTTGTAGATAACATACCAATCCAAAAGTAAACAACCGTACTAGCTACAATACATAGAAGACCTAAAATCATAAAGACAGTCATCGCAACAACTGATGACCGAAAGAATATACCACCATACATTACAAGAACCCCAATAAAAATCAAACTAAGAGCAAATGTGCGTATTTTGTTTATTTTATTTGAATATTTTTTAGCCATGCCGTCAACCTCCTAATTTAATAATATAGCATAACTAAAATAGAAATGTACACGCTTAACAATTGCATTGTATAGACATAAGAGAGTATATTTATTGATATCAATAGTTTCTATATTAATAACTTCAAAAATTAAAGGTTATTTAAAATTAGTATCGAATAAATAATTATCAAAAAAGGGAGGAACTTAAAATGGAAGATATACTTCGTCCCATTTATCAGGAAAGAGCGAGTCATAAAAATACAATAGGTGTAATTATCGTAGAAAAAAAGGGAGAAGCTGTTAGTTCTATCACCGATACATTTGATGCTGTGTTATTAGTCATTATTAAAGATTCAGAACAATCGGTTCAAATTAAACATTATGAATTCAACGAGAACAAAGCTGCCTTACATATTGTAGATGAAAACCAATTAAATGAATGGGTATTGCTAGGCTCTAATAGAAAAGTTATTGAATGGTTAATGAATGGACGGGTTTTATTTGATAGAAATGAATACATTCACAACCTTAGAAATGAGTTAGAGATGTTTCCTAGAGACTACCGTAAACTAAAAATGGGCGTAGAATTTGCTAAACTAATTAGAAGATATTTAGAAGGTAAAAAATTTTATGACTCTAAGCAATATCTAGATGCGTTTAATTATGTTGTTCATGCACTGCATCATCTTGCCCGTTTAGCGGTTGTTGAAAATGGATTTCATCCTGAGGTTCTTGTTTGGGGACAAGTGAAACAAATTGAACCTGAGATTTATAAGTTATATGAGAAATTAATTGAAGGTGAAGAAACATTAGAAAAAAATTTAGAGTTATTATTTTTAGCTAGTGATTTTCTTATTAGTTCAAAAATTGAGCTAGGCTCTGAACATTTACTTGAGGTTTTATCAAGCAAAGATGAACCATGGACTTATGAAGATATAATGAATCATTCACAGCTTACTCATTATTCAATAGACCTTTCTATTATGATAGAATTCTTAATAGAGCGTGGATATATTCATGTGCATAAGGTGGAAACAAAAGGTCAACATATTTATCACAGATGTTATTCTGTAGAAAGTAATTAAAAAAATATAAAAAAGCATATTGACGTATAATTATCCCCGTGATATATTTATATTCGTCGCTGCGGAACAATGTTTTAAAGCAGCAAAACATAAAAACAAACTAAAAAAAGTTATTGACATAACAATTTGAAAATGTTATATTAAAAAAGTCGCTTATGAGCGATAACTTGAAAAAATGTTCTTTGAAAACTAAACAAAACAAAAGCGTCAACGTTAATTTTTTTGAACAAATGAGCAATCAAACTTTATTGGAGAGTTTGATCCTGGCTCAGGACGAACGCTGGCGGC
>NZ_JAXBME010000018.1 GCF_033963835.1 Cytobacillus sp. IB215665 | reverse complement strand
AGGAACTACGGGGATAGCCTAATCAATTAGAAGCCGTTAGGTTTCCGTACTTAGGAATCCCCCACTTCAATCATGACCGTAAGGTCTGATAAGGGGTGGGTAGTTCAACAGCAAAAGGGTACGATTCTTTAAAGGTTGTCAATAACCAAACCATTTCTTATGTGGATTTAGCGGGTAGTGGGAACGAAACAGCAAATCATTTACAAGATAATCCAAGAATTACTTTCATGTGGTGTAGCTTTGAACAAAAGCCTCCCATTTTAAGAGCATATGGATATGGTAAAGTTATAAAAAAATATACAGCTCAATATTATACATGGATGGAAGATTATTATCCTAATATCCTGTCAGAGTCAGCTAGACAAGTTTTTGTCGTCGATATAGAAGCTGTTCAAACTAGTTGTGGCTTTGCTATACCCATAATGGAATACGTAAACGATAGGAATACATTAAGTGAATGGACAAAGAATAAGGTTTCTCAAGGGAAATTAGACGAGTATATTCAAAAAATGGCTCACGTTTAGATGAAAAATATCCTTTGAATAGATAACAACAGAAATAAATTGAATTTTTAATCATATGTATAGATTCAGAGTTTAAATGGAAAATATGGAATAATCCATATTCTTAACAAAGCTAAAGATAGAATTGTCTAATAAATATACAGCTTTTAATTCAGAAATGTAATGTGTAGCCATGGCAAACCAATTTAGATTTAAATGAACGTTTGTGGTTAATTGACAATTTATAGGTTTGCGTTCTCTCATTGCACTAGCATATAGTGTCACCAGGTGATAGGACATGAGTAAATCGTCTTAGTAAATCGTCTTCTCCGTTGAAGTTAGGTAAGAAACGTTTGGAACTATGAAATTTGAAGGACTTCTTATTTTCGTGTCAAAAAGGTTTATGGTGCAGTTATGTTGTATATATGGCAAATTATCAATAAATAGCTCACGAGTCATTAGACGGTATAAAAGATGTGGCTCGATCAAAAATATTAAGTAATGTCGTGTTTTTTTAAAACAATTGATTTATAGGTTTCTTTGCAGTGTTGATTCAGGAAAAATCTTCTTTCTTAAATTTAATGATACATTTCCATAGATTAAGTAAATATAACACATGGGTTTTCCATTGAAGATCTCTATGTGTTTTTTTGTTTTGAAGCTAGACTACTAACCGAATTTAATGGAGCAATACTTAACATAATGATTCATTGCCAACAGAAATAGAGCATAGCGAGATCTTAAAGAATAGGTTTCACAGTGGATATTTTGGACCTAAATAAGTAATTTTGTAACCACGAAGGATTGAAAGAAAAGTTTGATCAATAAGATTTTATACGGATAAAAGGTGGCAATACTTTTGTTCTTGCGCAATCAATGAGGTTAAGTGGTTTCGATGAAATTGTTAAATAATATTTTAGAGAAAAAAGAGATTTTCTATATGGAGGATATAATGCAGGCTGTTGTATCCTTGGCCCGACGCTAAAAGGGATTCATTTAGTACACGAACCTAAGCAGAAACCGTATGGGGAAGAACATCAAATTATTTGGGAAGAGGTCTACATATATTGGATTATGTAATTGCACCATATTACAAATCAGACAACCGAGAATCTAACGATATCGACAGAGCAGTTGAATATATGATAGAGAATTTATTTCTTTTTAAAGCATAGAAAGATGGAGAAGTATTATAGTTGAATGAATCTAAGTACTAAAGTTTAAAATAGCTCCGCTAACTGGCGCTTTAATTCTATAAGTATTTATTATAAATCAGGCTTTATATACTAGATTTATTGCATAATTTGAATATAGGTCCTTGATCTATATTCAAAAAAAGATAGTGCTGAAATAATATTTTTAATTTTAATTGAGATATACAATCTATTGCTCCTATTTTCATCAGATGCTCCCTTATAGACATTGCTTTGCGGTCTACAGCAGCAACACTGTGAACACCCTTTTTTGCAGGGTAGATATCCATATCATAATTGGATTAAACCGTGGTTAGAAGAAGTTCTATTATAAGCGTTGATAGCAGCAATCCCATAAATCTTGCTGAAGGATAGGATTGGAGGAACTGCTTTCAGAGGGAGAAAGACAAAGGGGGTCAATTGCTATGTTTGTAGCAGAAAATTAGATAAATCAACTACTTACCTAGATATGACCCATCAAATTTATAACTTCTATTATTAAAATAGCAATATATGGAATAGGGATTGGTGCTATACAAGAAATGATGACACCAAATACAAACATTGTATATACTATTCCCTTTCATCAAAATATGTATCGGACGATTGGGTTAGAAACAAGAGCCTTAAAATCAACTCCAACAGCTGTAGTAAAATAATAATTAAGCAATTTCCTTACTAGTTTTTTTGCTTAGAATGTATGTCAAAAATGATGTGTTATTTTGTTCCTAGTATTTATGATTTGTTTCTAACAAACTCCAAAAAGCCTGAAAATCGATACTATCAAGCTAAATTCGTGGAGTTTTTTCAGGAGAATAACTGACACACCCTTTTAATATCATTCATTTCATGTATATGCATTAATATAAGGTTATTAGGTTTTAAGATAATCCATTACATCAATGAACTTGGAAAATTAACATTTAACATGTTATCGGTCTATTTTAGTTTCGAATCAACTAACTTTTAGCATTTCTAAACTTTATAAATTGGTAGAAAATAAGGCTTAATAAAGCAGTTATTAGTAAAACTATTGCGATTGTTAATAATATGTAAGGATTAAATTCAATGAAGTTTTCTAACCCATATATTAACAAAAATAAGAATGCTGACAAAACAAACATTGACATCGAGATTAAGCGAATTAAATTAGTTCTAGTCTTGGCCAGCTGAAGAATTGTTGCCAAAATTAAAGAACTAACTAAAGAAATTAAAAATAAAGAAAATAATTTAGACATTTTGCTCTCCTCCTACTTAAAATAAAATGGTTTCTATTTTTCTGATAATAATTATTGTAATCTATTGATTTTATTTTGTGAATGACATATGTCATGTTTATTAAAGTTCGGGGGAAAATTTCAATTTTTTTTGCATACAAAGCGATATGTTAGGGAATTGGGTGAGGGGTGTGAACATATGGTTTGGAGGAGATGCACTAATTACCCCAGCCGTTATCAGATGTATTATCCCTTTATTTTTGATTTTTTACAATTTTGGGGTATAGGGAATGTATATAAATTTGATTTTATTCGTTGGAGTCAAAGATGGTTGAATGTTTCTATTGATGATGAGGAAATACACGAAGATGAGGTAGATGATTTTTTTGATTATCTCGTTAAACAACTAACAAAACAATAAACTTAAATAGTGATGAAAATCAACTTGGTCGACTACAAAGTCCTAAAAGATAAAGGGAGTACTTTTCACAATATAAAAAGATAGGTATATGAAATAAGGTTGAATCAAACATTTTGAGAATCCCACCATTGTGTGATTCTTAATTAGTGGGAAAAGATAAAATAATATACTTTCCTGCTAAGTCTTATTATTTTTGTCTTTTTATTCCAAATAATAGGAGTAATGTAATTAATATAAAGGTTATTAAGGATAAGAATGGAATAGTAATAAACCCTAACCAATTAATGTATTCATTGCTACAAGGAACACCATCAACACAAGGCTTTATTCCTCCAAAACCAGGAACTTTTTGCTCAATGTAGTGGAGTAAAGAAATAACAATCCCCAAAAACGACATTGGGAGCACGAACTTTTTAACATCTATATCACTTTGATAAGTAGCAATTCCTAAAATAAGTGTCAAAGGATACATTAAAATTCGTTGATACCAGCACAGCTCACATGGTACAAAGTCTTTAATTTCACTAAAATATAAGCTACCACTGGTAGCTATCAAAGACACTATCCATGCGAAATACAGAAATAAACGTTTGTTGCCCTTCTTATTAATTTGATTTTCCGTCTAATTCCCCTCAATCTCTTCTTCAATAATAGTCACAATTTTCTCGTAGTCAAATGGGTTCTCTATCAAAACACTATTAATTATTATTGTAGGAGTCATTTGTATTTGGTATGCATTTACTAGACTTTCAGCCAGATTAACTTCCTCGATAGTTGACTCTTCATTTATATCATTCTCTAACTGTTGTAAATCAATGTCTGTTGTCTCCATAGCAACTTTAAGCAGCTTTTCTGTAGTAATCCACTGTCCATCATGATTTTCTCCAGGTTGTTCACCGTATAGTTTCTTATGAAAATCCCAATAAGAATTGGAATCATGCCTGTAAACTGACTCAGCTGCAAGTGAACCTAGTGTAGATTCTTCACCATGAAATTGGACATTAATATAGGATAATTTCACAACTCCTTTATCAATATAATCTTTCTTTAATTTCGGATAAATATTTTCTCCCCACGATTTACAAGCTGGACATTTAAAATCACCAAATTCAACTATTGAAACTGGTGCATCAGCTTTCCCAACAGTGGGTTGAGTCTCAATAGGTGGATGTGAGGTCATATTCACATAGGATGATTGCTCTCATCATTAAAATAAATAATCACCCCTAGCAACCCTATCACAATTAACGGAAGTCCCATAAATCGTTTTATATTGGACGATGTATTGTTACTTTTTATCATATGTCACCTCTTCTATATATTTAATAGTTTCTACAATTAGAAATATCTAGTTGAAAAAGATTTTATAATTCCAAGAATATATAACAATTATTATATATGGTTTTATATTGTTAGATATTTTATAACATTTTACTTAAGTGGCTGTAAAATGAATTTTATGAATAGCCCTGATAGATTTAATTCATCCATATACATATAGTTGTTTTCTACAAGGTAAAAAATTCAATAAGTTGATTTATAACAATCTAATAAGGGTACGGCCTCTTCTATAATATGAAAATAATTAATGGACACTACAAAACAATCATTTCACAACTTCTATCGAATTATGTAGAATTGCCTTATCACTAGTCGTTAAGAATATTCTGACTAGTGATTTAAGATACAAGGGAAAGAATAGATTAGAAAAACCTAATCTTCAAGATGATTAATTCATATTAAATCTTTAAGGATATGAGGTATCATCATCAAAAAGAGCATTGATATCTCATAGAACAAAGTATGTGAAAAAATCTTATTTTTAGAGGGGTGAAGTTAATGAATAAGCTTAAGAAAACTACTATGGTATCATTATTGTCATTGGGTTTGTTAGTAGGTGCAGGTCAATTTGGCACAACAAGTGTTGATGCTGCTCCGACAGCATGTGGTGGTCAAACTGAGACACCATGTGACTGGTATTAATAAAAACTAAATAGTTTTTTAGTAAACGCAAGTAACGCAAAAATTATTCGACAAAAGTTGGTTGTTTTTGCGTTACTCTTTTTTCTTTGAAAAGTAAACAATAATTCATTCACCAGATATTTTTATAATTTTAGCCAGCCCGAAAAAATATAAATTATTCTATTTCTTCACCATCAATCATATAAATGGTCACTTGTTTTAACTCAAGATTAACCAAAGCTGAATAATTAGCTATGGCTCCATTAGGATCTTTAGAGGAAATAGCACTAATGGATATATCATCTGAATTTTCGAAAGAAGGACCACTTCCTAATGTGCTTGCAATCCCTATCGTATAATCCATATGCTCATTGATTGTTTTATTAGGAAATAACTCTTTAATATATTGTTCAGTTAAGTCAATGGCTTGTCTTTTCTGATCTTTCGAGAGATTTTGTTGGTCGATCGTTTCATTTACCTTCTCTAGTTTGTCTATAGTCCCACTGCAGCCTGTAATATATGCACTTAAAGAGAGTATGAAAATCATTCCCATAATTTGTTTTATTTTCATGAATTATTGCCTCCATTTTTATGGAATATAAGGATTGGAAATAAGATCTATCCAATCTATGAAAAAAACCAACCCCTGTTAGTTACTACTTTTGAACTAACATGAATATCATCTTATCTTTACATGTAAGCTATTCTTGACAATAGATCATTTACATTTTCGTTAGTTATTATTTAGGTCTTGAGCAATCGATTTCGGATTTAACATTGTAACGAAGATCGTGATCATGATGTCGATTATCTTTTTGATATCCATGACCTCCTTTCGTTTTCCTATGTATTTATTTTAAAAAAAGAATTGAATAGCAAACATGGCTTTACCTTTAACAGCTCTTACATATTTGTAAGGTTGTGTGAGTGAACAATTCTATGGTATAAAGTACCGATACAGGAACTGAGTTAAAACATTGAAAGCTTTGAAAGGAAGATAGAAGTGTCAACAATCTTAATCGTAGAAGATAATGACAAAATGAGAGAACTATTATCGGATTACTTAACAAAGTATGGATACAAATGTAAGAAGTTAGAGGATTTTGAAGAAGTACTCGCTGTATTTTTAGAGGTCAATCCTGATTTAGTATTACTTGACATTAACTTACCATATTTTGATGGTTTCTATTGGTGTAGACAAATCAGGAAGCATTCAAACTGTCCAATTATTTTTATTTCAGCTAGAGAAGGAACAATGGACCAAGTAATGGCCATTGAGAATGGTGGCGATGACTATATAACAAAACCATTTTCATTTGAAATTGTGACAGCAAAAGTAAAAAGTCAGTTAAGGAGAACTGTGGGGGAATATTCAACAAGAAAAGAAGAGAGAATTATTAATTTTAACGGGTTGAAGTATTATCCTGAAAAATTAGAAATATCGTTCCAATCAAAAACACTTGAATTATCTAAAAAAGAAGCTTTATTAATTGAGCTTTTGCTCGAACGCAGTGATAAGGTTACTAGTCGAGAAAGATTAATGGAAAAGATGTGGGATACAGATACGTTTGTCGACGAAAATACGTTAAATGTATACATCACTCGAATTAGAAAACGTCTAGAGGAATTTGGAATTACGGGAGCAATTGAAACAATTCGAGGGGCTGGTTATCGAATGAAAAATACTTGGAATCGACAGATATGAAAATATTTTTCCGTAGTCATTTAGCTCTGTTACTAATAGTCTTCGCACAAGGAGGTTTTACATGGCTATATTTTTGGTTTCTAGGATTTCAAGGATGGGGACATATTTTATATGTAAGCTCCATGCAATTATTATTTATATTTGCCTATTTAGCTTATCGTTGGATAGAGGATTATAAATTATATAAATGGATAAATTCAAATAATGAAAATAAGTTCATTCCAAGTTTTGGTACTAGCTATTTTACAAATGTTCTACATAGGAAAGTTCTTGAAGAGAAATCTATATATGATCAAATAATAATGGAGAACGATATAGCTATTCAAGAAAAAGTAACCTTTATGAACCAATGGGTTCATCAAATGAAAACACCAATCTCCGTAATTCACCTAATGATTCAAGATCAAGATGAAAATGTGTTTCAAGATATTCGAAAAGAACTTTATCGATTAGAAGAAGGATTAAAGACTGTTTTATATAGTTCGAGACTAACAATGTTTGAAAAGGATTATTTTATTGAAACTATTACGCTTCAAGCATTATTAAAGGAGATTTTGGAGGAGAATAAACGCTTGTTTATTCAATTTGGTGTATATCCAAATTTAATCTTAGATGAGCAAGATATTTCGATTGTTTCAGATCAAAAATGGATAAAATTTGTCATCGAACAAATACTATCAAATGCAGTGAAGTATTCAACTGGTAAATCGAATAAAGTTGATATCAAAGTAGTGAACAGTAATGAAAAAGTTATGTGTACAATCACAGATTATGGCATTGGCATTCCTCCTCAAGACTTAAAAAGAGTATTTGATCCTTATTTTACTGGGGTGAACGGAAGGAACTATCATGAATCTACTGGAATGGGACTTTATTTAGTGAAGGAAATATTACATAAGCTATCCCATAAATTTCAAATCTATTCTGAGGTTGATCACGGTACTTCATTTTCCATTAGTTTTAACGTAAAAGAATAGTGATTTTTGAATAATGATTATATGCTGCCTTGCTGTCTTAATAGTAAGGTTTTTTGTATACCGTTTATTTTAAATTTGAAAATTTTCACCTTACAAAAGTGTAAGGAGCAATTAAGGAAAATGTATCGCTCCGTATCCAACTCTTTTTTACAATACAGGTACAGTTAATCTAGGAGGTTTTATCAATGGAACATGTACTGTTTGCAAATAGTATCAGCAAAGTATACGATGTGAAAATTCCGTATCAAGCAATAACAAACGTCACGTTACATGTAGATTCGGGAGAATTCGTTGGAGTAATGGGTCCTTCAGGGGCAGGGAAAACAACACTATTAAATTTAATATCTACAATTGATTACCCTACATCTGGAGAAATCACCATCAATGGTAAACAACCACATAAATTAAAAAAAGAAAAGTTAGCACAGTTTAGAAGACGGGAGTTAGGATTTGTATTTCAGGATTTTAACTTACTAGATACATTGACAATAAAAGAAAATATAATTCTGCCATTAATTCTAGAGAAACAGAATCATTCAACTATTGAAGAAAAAGTAAATCATATTGCTTTAAAGTTTGGTATAACAAACATTTTAAATAAACGAACATTTGAAGTATCTGGTGGTGAAAAACAGCGTACGGCAATAGCAAGAGCAATTATTCATAACCCTTCTTTATTATTAGCTGATGAACCGACAGGTAACTTAGATTCCAAATCATCAAAGATGGTAATGGAAACATTCCTTGAAGTAAATAGTAAAGAGCTAAGTACTATGTTGATGGTAACCCATGATCCTTTTGCAGCCAGCTATTGTCATCGTGTTGTCTTTATCAAAGATGGTGAAATATATAATGAATTATATAAAGGAGCAAATCAACAAGTTTTTTTTCAACAAATTATCGATGTTTTGTCCATGCTAGGAGGGAATGTAAATGAACTTCTATCAACTCGCTTTTAGAAATGTTACAAGGAATATACGTTCTTATTTGGCTTTTTACTTCAGTAGTTCTTTTGCTGTTATGACCTTTTATATGTTTGCAATGTTTATTTTTCACCCAGCTTTAGATCGAGGCTATATTAATAACATTGCCAAAAAGGGAATGATAGCAGCTGAATGGATCATATTCGCCTTTTCAATTTTATTTGTTCTTTATTCTTTCGGTGCCTTTTTGTATATGCGGAAGAAAGAACTCGGTGTGTTAACAATATTAGGGACTTCTCCAAGACAAATGCGTCATTTATTAACAGTTGAAAGCTTAATCATCGGTCTTGCTTCCATTATTACGGGGATTGTAGGAGGTACTATACTAGCTAAGTTATTTTTTGTAGCTGGGAGCTACATCATTGATATGGACTCGTTAACATTATATCTCCCACTAAAAGCATTGGGGTTGACAATAGGAATCTTTACCTTACTCTTTTTTATCATTTCACAATGTACTTTCTTTTTTATTCATAGAAAAGCAACAGTGTCCCTATTAAAGGAGTCGAAAAAGCCAAAAAAAGAACCAAAAGCATCAATTATTTTAAGCTTTATTGGTTTAGTTGTACTATTTACAGGGTATTCGATGGCGCTTGTATCAGACATTAATATGACAACAGCCGTTATTATCTTAATTACAACTGTAATAGGAACTTATTTTCTATTTAGTCAATTAAGCGTTTGGTTATTAAAGCTAATGAAAAAAAATAAAAGATTTTATTGGAGAGGGTACAATGTATTGTTACTATCCGACTTAACCTACCGTGTTAGAGATAATGCAAGACTCTTCTTTATTGTTACTATCGTTTCAGCTGTAGCCTTCACAGCAACTGGTGTTCTGTCAGTATTTAAATCCAATTTAACTACTATGAGCACAAAATTTGAGATTGAATATCTTTCTTTTTCAGATAATGATAAAGAGAAAACCCATATCAATTATGTGAAGGAAAAACTTAAAGAAAATAACTATCATTATACTCTAGATCATATAGAGACAATTAGAGTAAATTATCAAAAAGAAGATGGACTAACTCCTCCTTTATTAATTTTTTCGATAAATGAGCTTAAAACACTATTCCCTGAATTAAAGAAAGAAGAACTTAAAAATGATCAAGGTATTTATTTTATGAATGCATTAGAAGTAAAGGGAAAAAAAGATATTCCTTCATCACTGAATTTAACAGATCAACTTCAAAATATTGAAGTAAAAAAGATAGAGGATCCGATATTATTCGTTAACCAAGCAATAGTCGTCAATGAAAACACATATGAAAAACTAAAAAAAGATCATGAAACCTCTACCCTTTATGGATTTAGCTATAAAAACTGGAAGGAAAGTGTAGGGTTAACTCAAAAAATAAAGAAGGAATTATTTGGTGATTACTCAAATATAGCTTTCAATTTGTCTACAAAGGCCTCGGTATATTATACGAGTGTACAACTCCCAAGCCTTAGTTTATTTATCGGTTTGTTTATAGCCATCGTTTTTTTCTTTGCAGCAGGAAGCTTTCTTTATTTTCGCTTATTTACAGACCTTAATGATGAGCGTAAAAAATATAGGGCATTGTCTAAAATTGGACTAACTGAACGAGAAATGACAAAGAATGTTACATGGCAATTGGGAACATTATTTTTCCTGCCGTTTATTTTTGCAACAATTCATACAGGGTTTGCGTTAAAAGTATTAGAAAGAGATGGCACTTCTAACGTTTTTGTTCCCTCAATGATAACCATTATGGGATTTTTTATCCTTCAGATCATCTATTTTACCGTTATTCGCTTTAGTTATTTGAAAAAATTAAAAGAAGGAGTTTTTAAATAAGAAAAGGACTGGGAGGTTTGTAATAAATGAAAAAAATAGTTGGAATTATAATCTTTTTTATCTTAATCTTCGGAGGATTCCTCATTTTACCTAATGAAATATCTGATAGGGTGAACCCACTAATACCAGCAGATGAAATTTATGTTCAAATCAATAAACAAGGAACACCTAGGAGTCCTGGTGGATATGATTATACCTTAAATGGATTGACAAAAGATGGAGAAGAAAAAGAAATAACTTTTTTTGCAAGTGGAAAACTCCGACCTAATGCCTTTTTAAAAATATATGCAAAAGGGAGTTATGTAGAAACTTGGGAAGAAGTGCACCCTGATAAATTGCCTGTGAAAGTAGAGAAAGGGTTTGAAGAGTAGATTAGTAAACATTTCAACGTGATTATGTCTGCTTAATAGGTCAGGAGGTAATATAATCTAGCTCAATTTAAAAAGGTTGTATAGTTTTGTGTTAACAGTTCACTATTATTCCGAAATATTCCATGACGGATGTCATTCACTCAATAATTATGAATGTAATACAATATTATATATCATCTTGAAGAAAGAGAGATAAAATACACAGTGTACAGGCCTCTAATGCTAATCGAATCGTAGAACAAATTTTAGCTGTAGAAGTAGTGAATAATGTGGAAGAGGTTAAATCAAATGAAGAAAACTATAGTAGATTGGTAGCATCAAAGTTAACCGTAGAGAATCTCGAAGCAGCAAGAGAAAGTCTAGAAGAAGCAGAAACTTTATTACAAGAGGCTTGGAACGGGACTTTTTATCATCTATCTTCATTAAGAGAAAGAATAGATAAGGCTAATTAGAATGAATAGTATGTAGTATTGATTCTAATCATAGTACTACGGTGAAAATCAATAATATAAAATCATTGAATCTATTTTCAGTGAAGTATTAAAGGTTATTTGCTGAAAATTAGATCATGAAAAAAGCTACAATATCAAATATATTGTTATCTGTCTTTTATTTCTTAAAAGATTATGAACAATCATATTTAAACCATTATACCCTACTAAGGTAGAGTAAGAGTATGGTAGAGTATTTGTAAAATCGCATATCTGAATGGGTTCAAAACTATTCAACCATTTCTTTCAAATAACTAATTTAATATGTTCAAAGATGATCACTTCCAATTGATTCAATTCATTATATTAATATAAAAATATGTATGTGAACTTGAAAAATATTATAACTACAACAAGAAAGAGGGCGATTATCTTGAAGATAGTTTTAATGGTATTTTTGGGGTTAATCACTATAAATATGATGAAAGAAATGTTAATTGACGATGAAAAGAAAATACAGATTCCAGTATTAATGTATCATACCTTTGAAAACAATGGTAAATTTCCATCGATAAATACTAGCGTAGCTAGATTCGAAGAACATTTGTTGAAGTTGAAAGAAAACGGTTATACATTTATCACATCTAAAGATCTAGTAGATTATCTAAATGATGAAATTAATTTGCCGGAAAAATCAATCTTAATAACAATCGATGATGGGTATGAAAGTGTTTATAATCATGCATTCCCTGTTCTACAAAAGTACAACATTATTGCCACCGTATTCCCGATTGCTAAACATATTGAAACAGGGGAGAGGTTAGGGCTTTCTATGATGAGTTGGGAACAACTAAGAGAAATGTATAGTTCAGGACTAGTTGAGGTGCAAAATCATACGTATGATTTACACTGGAGACTTAATGATGAATCGGGAAAAGAAGGACTAGTTATCCCTTACACTAAAAACGGAAAAAAATTAAGTGATTCTCAACATATAAACAAAATAAAAAATGATATTGAAAAAGCAAGTAAAACCATTGAGCAAGAGATAGGTACTGATGTTTTCGCTTTTACTTATCCATACGGTGCATATAATTTAACTTCTGAACAAATCGTAAGCAAGGAGCACATAATTATATTTACTACTGAAGTGGGATTAAACTCCAAGGGTGATAATCCTCTAAGAATAAAACGAATTAATATAAATAATAATTTAACAGGTGACGACATCATCAAAAAAATAAATTCTTTAGGAAAAACTAGGAGGTAGAAATGAATAGACCGAAAACTTTAGTTATCATCCCTGCTTACAATGAAGAAGAAGCAATTGACACTACATTATCTAGACTTCTGAAAGGAGAATATTCAAGAATTCGATAATTATGTAATAGATGATGGTTCAATTTTGGGTATTAGAAAAAGATAGGACTAAGTTTAGTATTTGATGCAATTTCGGTAGCTGATCCACTGCTTACTATGTAGCAAAGAGTTTATAAAGGAAATAAAACCCATTAACTACTTTAACTAAATAGAATGAATATTATGTCCACTAGCGTTTATTGTGTGATTTAGATTAAACTACAAATGTTATTATATTAATTAAAATGATATAGATAACTTTTGTAAGGGGTGTTTATTTATAGGCAAATTAAAGTAGACATCAAAGGGAATCTTGTCTTTAGCCTGATAGTAAAGTCTATCACGTAATTCGTGCTGTTATCAACATAATTTCTAGTGCCCTCAATGATTAATAGATCAATTAGTTTTTAAGGGATAAGTTTAGATGACTAATAGGTAACTTGAAGATGTCATTCAATGAATGGCTCATTTCTGAAATAAAAAGTGTACCATTTTTCATTTTTAGGATTGTCTTAATAGTGATAGTTTCAGATTTCATGAGATATTTTCATCAAACTTTGTTTTCAACCATCAGCCGATTCTGTTGTTTTATCTTCCCAAGCAGACCCCTTTGCGTGGGATTTTTTTGGTTTCAATATGATAGACTCCTTATCATAAAATTGAGTCCATTACAGAAACCTGCAATGTCAAGTATGGAAGAGTGAAATGACTCTTTTACGAACACTTTGATGCTGTTTCGTAATCGTAGGTGATGTTGTGTAATAAGGTGGAATGCCAATTTCAAGAACTTCACATGTGATTGACGCATCTCCTTGGTATTTAATTTAATTTAATTTATCATTATAGTCAACAATGTGATAATTCACCTTTTTACGAAGTGTAATCATCGTTTGTATCAAATAGGACAAAATTTTTCGTAGTTTGTTATTTCCTCCTTTATGAACCTTATCTTTATAAAATGTATTACCAAATTGATACCACATGATATCAATCCCTACATATGCATTTAATTATTTATGCATTTTAAAACACTGAAGGCCTCCCATCTATCCAATATATAGAAAAAGATGTAATACCTTGAATTCCACTCATTCTTTTGAAAGTTCAACCATTTGCTATACAAGCTGCTACTCTTTTTTTAAAAAAAAATACCGATACGTTTGGCTTAATCGAGTATTTATTCACATAACACATCTTCTTTCGACATTGCTGGATATGAATCTTTGACAGATTTAAGCAATGGATTTTATGATCTCTTAATCACTTGTTCTTTCATTGCTAGATACCAATCACGTTACATTATTAACCTTAACTCTATCTTGGGAATTGATAGAATACGGTTACATCCAATTATATTTAAACTCATTTAAAACTTTTTCAACACCCAATTCGTTTAACTAGATGAAGGGAACAAAATTGCTATCCTTTAAAGAGATCATAAAAGATATTCAAGTAGGTAATTAGCATCCACGGATATACTCTAAAGAGACATTATATGCATTTGATTATCGAAAAATAAGTTAAAAGACATAGCTTATGATTTATAACAAGAAAGGGGTGGTTTATTTAAGAAAAAAGGATAACTCAAATCTTCAAATCAACAAAGAGCTTGAACCTTTTTGGAAATTAGATAATTTTTTTGCCCAGTTCCCTAATGAGATTAAATGTTCCTAACAATTGATACTCATAGACCATATATACCAGATTTTTTATACAGCAAATAAAAAAATTACTAGAGGTGTTTCCCTTGAATCTAACAATTGTAAATGTTACTAAACAGTTTGGAAATAAATTAGCAGTAAACAATGTATCACTTGAATTAACAGCAGGTGTTTATGGTTTTTTAGGTGCAAATGGTGCTGGTAAAACAACATTAATGCGCATGCTCGTGACACTTATTAAACCGACTTCTGGACGAATTTTATATAACGGTAAGGATATTGAAGTGTTGGATGAAAAATATCGTGATGTCCTCGGCTATTTGCCTCAGTACATTGGCTTATATAAGACCTTTTCAGCTGAGAAATATTTAATGTACATTGCTTCATTAAAAGGAATTGAGAAGAATACAGCAAGGAAAAAGATTGATGAGCTATTAGAGGTTGTAAATTTAACCGAGCACCGGAAAAAAAAGGTTGGCAAATTTTCAGGTGGAGCATTGAAGAGTTGTATGAAGTAGGAACCGTATTTGTACATCTAGACTACCAAAAACATGGTTTTGGGACTTTACTATTAAACGTAATGTTTCTGACCTTTCTGAATAGAGGAATTATACAAGGGGTAGTGGACATTGATCAAGGCTGATTTCGCATTGATTGTTGCTTTTCGTTCTGAGATATAAGCACGAATATATCTAGTGTTCGTGGCATCTTTTCTTCTGTATTATGATGACTGACAAGATTAAACCACTTTTTATAGTACTACTTTGATAACAATAGCAACAAAGTTTACGAAATGAGCCTTAATCAAAAAGAAATTCGGCAAAATGTCAAATGTATGTTTTGTTCTTGAATTATGTACTCATACATCTGACCAATAAATGTGCAATTCATGATTCTGCATCACTTATCATTTAACATGTTCATATAATGTACAAACACTTCTGGCGTACTTCTGTCAGAAGAAAGGAGAATAAAACAATTGCACTCTCATATATTTGAACGTCAAAGACAGAAAATCATGCAATCTTATGGAAAATTACCACTCATGTTTTATGCAAACCATGGGCAGGTAGATGACCAAATAAAGTTTTATTGCAAAGGTAATGGCTTCCGATATGCATTTTGTGCAACAAAAGTGGTATTTACCTTGTTTGGGTCAAGTGATGATCAATCGATGCATAGTACCAACCAAGCTAACGAGAAGCATCAGGAAACAATCAAAGGTTCCACGGTAAATTGGACATTTTTACAGCCTTCTGATCAAATCAAAGTAGAAGGAAAAACGAAAACAGCTGGAACCGGGAATTTCTTTCTGAGTAATGACCCAAAACAGTGGCAAACCAAGGTCCCTATCTACAAAGATATTATTTATCGAAACGTCTGGCAAGGTATTGATTGCGTTTGGAAAGACGAGAAGGGCGACGTCAAGTATGATATGATCGTTCATCCACATGGAAGTATCGGGGATATACAAATTCTTTGTGAAGGGGTGGAATCCGTTGAACAGATTGAAGATGGCTCGTTACGTTTTCACACCCCTAATGGAACATTTCACAAATGTAAACCAATTGTATATCAAATCATCAATGGAGTGAGGAAAAGTGTAGTGTTACTATCGATATACATTAACTGAAGATAAAATTATCTTAGGATATGAGTTCCCTGAATCCTATGACACTGACCATACATTAATAATTGATCCAACTCTCTCATACTCCACTTACCTCGGAGGAGAAGGGATTGAGGCGGGATTTTCAATTGCTGTCGATGGCATGGGAAATGCATATGTAACTGGCGCGACCTCTTCAACAAACTTTCCGACAACACCAGGAGCTTTTCAAACTACATTAGATGGGTTCCTTGATACCTTTGTTACGAAAATAAATGCAACGGGAACAGCTCTGATTTATTCCACATACCTAGGGGGTAGTGATAATGAAATGGGGGCTGGGATTTCTACGGATACCAATGGGAATGCGTATTTAACAGGTGTAACCAATTCAACAAACTTTCCGACAACACCAGGAGCTTTTCAAACAATGCTTAATGGTGATAACGCTGCCTTTGTAACCAAAATAAATGCAACGGGAACCGATCTGATCTTCTCCACCTATCTGGGAGGAGATGGGGATGATGCAGGTAATGATATAGCATTGGATGCTCAAGGAAATGCGTTCGTAACAGGAAGAACAGAATCAACAGATTTTCCGACAACTTTTGGTGCCTTTCAAACGATGTTGATGGGAGTGCAAAGTGCTTTTGTCACGAAAGTAAACGCAAGTGGAACTGACCTAGTTTACTCTACTTACCTTGGGGGAGATGGGGGTGATGTAGGAATTGGTATAGCATTGGATGCTCAAGGGAATGCGTTCGCGACAGGTGTAACCAATTCAACAAACTTTCCAACAACACTTGGGGCTTTTCAAATGATGCTTAATGGTAATAATGCTGCTTTTGTAACTAAAGTAAATGCAACAGGAACTGATCTAATCTTCTCCACCTACCTCGGAGGAGATGGGGATGATGGATCTGCGGGTATTACGGTGGATATCCACGGGAATACATTTGTAACAGGAGTATCCACTTCAACAAACTTTCCTACTACGCTAGGTGCCTTTCAAACGATGTTGATGGGGGGGCAAAGTGCTTTTGTCACGAAAGTAAATGCAATGGGAACCGATCTGATCTTCTCCACGTACCTAGGTGGAAACAGTGATGATACAGGATTTGGTATTGCAGTGGATGCCC
Source organism: Cytobacillus sp. IB215665 (assembly GCF_033963835.1). Lineage (NCBI taxonomy): Bacteria > Bacillati > Bacillota > Bacilli > Caryophanales > Bacillaceae > Cytobacillus > Cytobacillus sp. IB215665. The sequence goes on along the minus strand of NZ_JAXBME010000018.1, from coordinate 82,483 downwards.
ACGGTAATACGTTTGTGATAGGCACTACCGAGTCAACAAACTTTCCAACAACTGTAGATGCCTTTCAAACGATGTTAATGGGAGGGCAAAGTGCTTTTGTCACGAAAGTAAATGCAATGGGAACAGCTCTGATCTTCTCCACGTACCTAGGTGGAAACAGTGATGATACAGGATTTGGCATTACTGTGAATGCCCACGGTAATGCGTTTGTTACGGGATCTACTGAGTCAATAAACTTTCCGACAACTGTCGGTGCCTTTCAAACTACTTTAGCTGATTTAAGTGATGCGTTTGTTACGAAAATTACAGTCCCACCTCCACCTCCGTTGATTCCAAAGTGTTGTCAAAACCCATGTAAATGTAAAAGTACCAACATAGTAAACACTTCTCTAACCTCTAAAGTCAAAGGAATAGGAATTTATACATTGAAGATAACCAAAAGATATTAGACAATTATAAATATTTGAAAGGTTATTATTTTACGACTTAGTATTCAGATGAAGGGCCTATTCTGAAAAAGAAAGGCTTTTTTTCGATACCAAATCTCAGTCTTGATATCTGTTTGCATACCTGTTAACTTATAGTTCAATACTTCATATCAAAATGTACCCTTCATATCCGAATAATTAAAACACTTGTTGTCCCACATTATGGCCCTATAATGGAACAGCCTTATGTCAATCAACAGATATTCTTTCTTTTCACCCTTTAGATAACAATATCAAAACAGGAATAACGCCGCAGCTTTTTTGTGAACATCGTGACTTTATTTCAAATCTACATTATTCCTAGACAAAACGTAATTGGTACTAGGAAATAATCAGGAAATAGAGGCATTGCTTATTTACAGAATTACTATTAGTGACTACATATAATTTTTATAACTTCCTTAATTCAAGAAATAGAAGATGAAAAGGCCAAATCAATGCTAAAATTACGATTCAAGCTTCGGAGTCTGGAGTTTTTGATTTATCTATTAGAAAATAGACATGTTTGATAATACCCTCAAAAACATTCAAATAAAAAGTTTAGCATCCAGTGACTAACGTTTTATAATTATAAAATCCTTGGTCCAATTCAAGTTTTCTAAGATTATACTAATAATTAAAAATAATACTAGGTAACTACTGAGTTATCAAAATACAAAGGTAGGCAAACGATTTCGATATCCAATATTAAATTCGCGTATAATTCTAATTATACGAATAATATTTTATTTAAAAAAAATTGTGTGTCTGTTATAATCTATAATATACATTTTGTAGCACCCAAAACAAAATATCCCAAGAAGGTGTTTATATTGAATTTTGATAATTTATCTCAATTAAAAATGGAGCTTGATTCATATCGACCATTACCTCATGATGCTATCGATAATTTAAGAAATGTCTACCGTGTTGAAATGACATATCATTCCAATGCTATTGAAGGTAATACTCTATCTTTAATTGAAACTAAAATGGTGATCGAAGAAGGTTTAACGATTGGCGGAAAGCAGTTACGTGAACACTTTGAAGCAATAAATCACTCTGAGGCAATAGATTTTATTGAAGAACATTCGGAAAAAGATGAACCAATTTCCGAAGCTACAATTAAGGATATTCACTACTTAATTCTGAAAAATATCGATAATACAAACGCAGGAAAATATAGACAAATTAACGTTCGAATTTCTGGTAGTGAGCACACTCCACCACACTTTTTACAAGTAGAAAATGAAATGAAAAAGCTGATTGATTGGTACAATTTAAATAAGAATGTACTCCATCCAGTAGAATTAGCTGCATTATTTCATTTTAAATTTGTTTTTATTCACTCATTCTCTGATGGGAATGGAAGAACATCTCGCCTACTGATGAACTTAATCCTTATGAAATTTGGTTATCCTCCTGCAATAATAAAAGCTGATTCAACTATTAGATTAGAATATTATAATACATTAGAGATAGCTAGCGTCAATAATAATACCGAGCCATTTGTAAATTTAATAGCAATGAGTGTTGAGGAAAGCATAAATAGATATTTAGATACAGTAAGATGAAGATTTATGTATATAAAATTAAAGAAGGTGCGTCCCTTTTTTTATGAAAAATGACCTGATATTACAAAAGACTAATTTGATTAAACATAGCATTAATCGTGTTTTTGAAGTATATGAAAATAACTATAATACATTGAATGACGAGACTAAACAAGAATCAATACTTCTAAATATACAAAGAGCATGTGAAGCAAGTATTTATATAGGAATGCATATAGTGACAGAAAGACGTTTAGGTCTTCCTCAGAATAGCCATGATGCATTTCAATTTTTACAAGAAAATAACATCATTAGTGAAGATATGTCCTCTAGAATGAGAGTAATGGTTGATTTTAGAAATACTATTGTCCATAATTACCAATCAATAGAATTAGACTACCTGCATGAAATTATTGAAAAACACCTTATCAACTTTACTACCTTTACAAAATGTATTATCAAAGACCTCTCTTCTAATGAAAATTATTAAGCGATTTTTTTAAATAACCATAAAAATATTATGTAAACTAAACTGCGTAAAAATTGTATTATACGCGAAATACGACAATATTCGACAAAGGAGTGTGAATCACCTCTATGGGTAGACAATTAACAAGACAACAACAACTCCATAAAGAACGATATCAAAAACATGTGAATGAATTGCCTTGGTATGTACAAGAATACTGTGAAGAAATGGATCACAAGAGCCCTTCTACCCTACTAAACTATGTACATGATTATAAGCTCTTTTTTCAATGGCTTATTAGGGCTGGAATCGCTGAAAGTACTTCAACAAAGGACATCCCTATTGAAGTTCTTGCAAACCTGCGTAGAAAAGAAGCTGAGGCGTTTTTTAAACATGTGAAAAACACTGAATATGAAGTAAAAAAAGGTGTTACCAGGTTTCCTGACCAAAAAAGTATAGACCGTAAGATTGTGGCATTAAAATCACTTTTCAAATACTTAACTACACAAAGTGAAGACGATAATGGAGAATGCTATTTCTATAGAAATGTGATGGCTAAAATCGAAACACACAGTAAAAAAGAAACACAATCAGCTCGTGCAAAAAAAATAGGTTCTGAGATACTCTCTAAGAGAGATGACCGCGCCCTCCTCTCTTTTATCGCTAATGAGTATCTTAATCTTGTAGCTGGCACACGTAAAGAAAGCTATTTCTTACGTGATCGCGAGCGAGACCTGGCAATTATGAGCTTATTCCTTGGGTCAGGTATTAGGGTGAGTGAGCTAGCTAATATTCGGTATGACTCCTTCGACTTTCGTAAACAGCAGCTTTCAGTCATCCGTAAAGGTGGAAAAGAAGATACAATTGTTGTAACACCTTCTGCCCTAGATGATGTAAAAGAGTATATGAATATCAGGAGTGAACGTTATAAGGCACCTAAAGACGAAGGTCCTCTCTTCGTTAGTTTATATGCTGGCTCTTATAAACCAATGTCAGAACGTACTATACAGGATATCGTTTATAAGTATACAGAGGCCTTTACTTCTGGTAAGAAAATGAGTCCTCATAAATTGAGGCATACGTATGCTAAGAATTTATATGATTCAACTAATAATCTTGTTAGAGTCATGTCGCAACTAGGTCATACTTCCGTGGAAACAACTACATTGTATACGGTTATTGATATGGATGAAACAAGAGATGATGTAAACAAAATGGACGAAGAATGAGTATTTATATTCTCCAAATTACAATAAGTTGACCTATATAAACTTTGGTTGAGAAAAATCCATCTATGATATATATAACCTATTAAAAACAAGTAAAACTCCATACTTTGATGCACAGGATAACACCCCACTTAAAAAGATTTATCAAAATGGGGTGTTTTTAAAGATCAATAACTTCTCGACCCTTCCAAAATTGCGTCATTTTATTGAAGGTCATCAGTTATAGGTTACCAAAAACAGCATTCCTAGCTTCCTTTATTTTTGAATAGTGTTTTTATCTAGCATGTGGGAATGAAGAAGGGGAATATAACAGGTTCTTCAACCTCTATTTTTGTACGTTGTAGTAGAGCAAGAAATAGTTCTTATTAAACCGTTTATTCTGAATAAATTATATCTCTTATAGGCTTGGTAAGAGTATAGTCAAACCCTTTCTCAGACTCAAATATCTCACATATTTTCAACATATTTTTGTTCATTTGTCGCTCTTCAAACTTATAAGCATCTTTCTCGGAGGGTAACCTTACATACTCTTCCCATTGTGTGTCAACGTTTAGTATTTCTAATTCGTCTTTATAAAGATCATTAGTATATTGCCAAGCATGACGTATTTCATGGTAAACCTTTGCTATCACCTTTATACATTGGTCAAAATTTATTTCTGGGTTATCATACATAAATAGGAAAATTTTTATTTGATTTTTTTCTCCAATTGTTATCGCTGAAGTTTCGATTTCCCCGTTAAGAATCTGGTTATAGGCTCTATCCTCAAAATCTGGTTTGTTTTTACGCTCTTTCTCCAGACGCTCCCTTGTTGCATAAAAATCAATTGTATAGTCAAGTGTCTTGTATGTAACATCTAAAAGGTTTATACATTTTCTAATCTTATCTCTAAATCTAGGGTTAATATTATTTCGTATTTTCACCTTAGATAATCTCCTCTCTCATACCCTCTCTTGTTCCATAAACAATAAATGTTCTTCCACAAAAAGGCCTATTAGTTTAAGTACTTTCTTCACAATTTATTCCATATTATAACATAGAACCACTATTGATAACCTAAAATATGAAATTACTATATTACTGTTCGGGTGTAAGCGAAATAATCGAACAAAGGATAGATTTTAGATGATTTATTCATTAGAGTGTGAGAACCGTAGTATGTCTAGGTATGGGGGCCACATATTAACTTTTTTCTACATACTAAGATCACTCCTACACTCCCCAAAGTAATATTGTTAAAATTATCAATTCACTACACTCCTTGGGAATGAAAAAAAGACGAGAAATAGACCTTCTCGCCTTTAATATGGTCACAATCATTGATGAATCTATCTCTCATACATTCTTTATATATATATTTTGAGTACTAAATAATTCTAGAAAGGCATTTCATCTATATGGTTTTCATACCATTTTTTATATAATTGTATTACCTTCGTTTTTTCTAAATCTGATTCAGAAATTGGAGGTAATCGATTGTCTATTCTATATTGATTAATACTATCAAATTTGTTGAATAAGACTCTCTCTCTTTCTCTAACCAGTTCATCAATATCTGCTTTTGTTTCTGGATTTACTTTCTGAATCATCATAATAAAATGATCATACAGTTCTTCCAGTTCTTTAATGTCTTTACTGGTTAACTCTTTTATTCGACTAGCTACGTTTCCAATTGCCAATTTATACAACGGATTATCATTACTTTCTACTTCGTATGAAACATCAGCATAATTGTTCTCAATAGCTTTCACTATATAGCCTGCTACATTGCCTAAAGCCTTGTTATCCATTCTCATGACATAACGAAGGTTGTCCTCTATGTATTTTGGATGGTATTTCTTTATAATTTCTACTGCTTTTTCTCTTCTTACACCATTAGATACTAAACGACTCAACATAAGCTGTATATCGTAGTCAATGGCTTCTTCAGATAAATTCGTTTCAATATTATTCGTATTTTTATATATGTAGAAAATAAATGAATCGATGGTTCTACCAATCTTTTTATGTACTTCATATTCAAATCGAATATCTGTTTTCTCACTAATTTCCTTTTTCGCTTTCTCAAGAACTACTGAACGGAAGTTTTTCATGAGCTTTAATTTATCATCGGGTATACCTAATAAGTTTCTCAACTCTTTTACTTTAATTATTCGTTGATGCCAAGGCTCTCTCTCCTTTAAAAGCTCATATATCCTCCAGGAGTATTCCGACCTTAACTGTAATACGTTATACAGTTGATATTTAGTATATGATTTTAAATTTAATAGAAATTGAGCCAAATCCTCAGACAATTTAATTTTTATTTGCCCCTCTTTATATGATGCTCTTTGTACCCAATATATATCATCTATTACTAGTTTATTGTTTTCTGTTCGTTGAATTGATAGCGGCTTATTATTTAAGCCTTGAACAACTTCTCTAATTCTTTCGTAGAATCCTGTTTCAGATATGCCAAATAAATGCGCCAATTCCTTTGTCTGTAAAGTATATGTTTTAAAGTCTTTATGTTCAGGCTGAACCAATGAAACTAAAGCGTACAATAGTCTTCTCTCATTAATTGATAGATTCTGCCTCATATTAATTAAAGCATTAGATTGATTGACCCAATAATATGGTTTAATATCCGCTTCTACCAAATCAGCATCAAATGTAAGTTGCTCCTCTTGTATTGCTTCTGCATCCACCATTCTCTGCCTCCTTAACACGTAGGTATAATTACAATATAGTACAAATAATAGTAATAATCCACGTTAAATTACAAAGTTTGATATCCTAAAACAGAAGAAATCTCTTATGTCTACCTATTCGGTGTAATGAAAAATTTTAATATTAAGTCAATTTATTATATGTCTACCTTAACGGTGCATAAAAACCTTTTATTATTAGGCATTTATGGAAATATGACTACAATTTTGGTAAAAAGGAATGAATGTCAAAACAAAATCAGTTTCATATGTCTACTTATTAGGTGCTAAAAAAATTTTTTGTACTTAACAACAATCTAGCATCGTTTTAATAGACATATATACTACTTATTTATTTCCTAATTAGATCTTATTCTTCTGTTATTAGAAGATTTATTAGTTAGATATAGTGATTAGATGGTTATATCATAGCTAAAATAAGAGTTAAAAGACATATAGCTACCTAAATGATGCTGTACCAATATTTAAGAATACATTTATTCGTTTTCTAATTTATATGTCTATCAAAACGATGCTAATAATCCTATAGAATTAAACTTTCTCAATAATAATAGGCATATTTCCCAGATATAAGTATATAATTTAAAGAACTAAAGGAGTAATAATCCAAATATTACCCTCTTCCACCGAAATCATAGACATATTATCTTGTAACAGATACCTTCCTATCGTTTAAGTAGACATATCACATCGAGTTAGTAGACACATTACACTCAATTTATAGACATATAATATCGTTTTAATAGACTTATTCACCGAAATGATAGACTTATCACATCGAATAGGTAGCTATAAAGTCCTTTCATCATTACTCTCCCAAGGGTTATAAATCTAGTAAACAAATAAACAAAATATAAACATATAAAAACATATAATAACAATAGAAACATAGACTTAATAAGAATCCATACATTTTAATAGAGATTTACACCAAATCAGTATAGATAGATCCTAAAACTAAAATTAAATACATACAGCATACATGTAGACTTTTAAATATATAATCAAATAAGCCTCTTAACTGTTTAATTGAGAGACTTACTTATTTTGATCGTAAGCACAAAATAATCACCACATACAATTTGTAAATAAGCCATAAGATAACCTCCTTACATACCTTCTATGAAAAAACAGCTATACATAAGGGAATTTCGGTGTTTGTACCGTTACAACTTTCGCTATACCGCTACGTAATCGGTCGCATGGTGAAAAACCTAATAATAAGGGGAGGGGGATAAAAAGAAAAATCCCGTAGCTTTACTAAAACTACGGGACCAACAATATCAGTCAATTATTAATTTAGGCTCAACATCCTTTTGAGGATAACCATAAGTATAGTCAAAAAACTTATTCATATAGCCAATCACAGGCTTTAACTGAAATTCAAGTAAGTAATCTTCGGTAAATGTCTCAACTTCCATATAGCCATAGTCAACCTTAGCTCCAATTCCTTGTAGTGCCGTATCAGTTATTAAACCATGCTCTATATTCGCGATGTTATATTCAAATCCAAGGAGCACAGTGGCCTTATTTGCTTCAAAAGGGACTCCTGACTCTCTAGTACCGCCAAAAAGAGCCCATGTCTCCATAGCTACTGTAGATTCAAAACCATTATCATCTACATAAGAAACATTAACGTAATCTTTACCTACATGATACTTTAATTCAGGTATCATCGGGTTGGCCAATATATTTCCTCGTAACATTAAACCAAAGTAGCTTATATTATCATGGATTCGCATCACTGTAGCCATTGCTTGCTCTCTTGTAATATTGCTACCAGGAACAAACTTATCTCCTGAACCATTCATGATCCCTAAGTATTTGAGGGCATTTACAGCGGGCACCGCCCATTCAGCTATTTCATCCAAATCAGAATAGCCTAATTCTTCTTCGCTTAAGTATGAGAATGTGTTAGATGCATGTATCGTATTCATAAGCATCATAGCTGCTTGTTGTCGTGTTATATAGCTATCAGGATCAAATTTTGTTTCAGATACATCGCTTAAGCTACCAATGATATATGCAAGATTGACGTGGTCTAGATCCGTATCCTCAAAAGGGGAATCAATGGTTACTTTCTCCAATATCGTTTCTTTCGTCCACATGATATCACCATCAACTGTTTTTAGCTTATCTAAAATTACATTTACCAACAATTCCGCACATTCTTCTCGTGTAATAGGACTCGCATAGCTAGATTGAAGTCGAGCAGGTATAATTCCTAGTTCAATCCCACGGTTAATGTCCTCATTAAACCATTCTGAGGGTACATTACCTGCTTGTGCAAATGCTGATGTAGTAGGGATTAACAATACTATAGCAAACATAATTGATAATAATTTTTTCATAATACTCTCTCCTTAAAATTGATTTATTTGATTAATTGTACTTAAATCTACGATGTTTGACGGCTTAACCAAACTGGTATAAGTGCTACTGGTGTCAGGAAAAATAAACTTGCAATTATCATCCCTAAGCTGATATTTCCACCTTGTTTAGCTAATAGAACACCTAGTAATAACATCGCACCTACATAAGCTACTGCCGAAAACATTTTTGTAAACATTTCATTTCCTCCTATAAAAAATTAAATTAAAAAGTGCTACGATTAGTCGCAACTCCTTGGATAACTTTATCTTATTTGCTTTAAACGATCATTTATAATCCGATAAACTCTATATGAGGGTAGTGATCTTTAAACATCTCCTTGAAATCTTGCTCCATTATCGAAAGGATCTTCTCCGAATAAAATACGTACACTCTTCTCCCGTCTCTAGCGAACCGGTCCTTCGTGTACTTAGTTAAAAAATAGAGTGCTACTTCATTACCAAATACATAGTTACAGACATAGAATTCCTGACCATCTTTCTCCAAGATGTAATCAGCAAATGAGCTTGTTACTGTGTTTGAACGGTCATTTATTTTCACTTCTCCATAGTTAGTGAATACTTTCACAAGATGATCTTGTTTCGGTAATTCACCAAGCAACTTCTTACCTAGATTATAAGGTAACAAACACATCTCGCCTTTTGTTAATTCTTCATGCCCTAAGCTATTTTTGAACTTTTTATATGAATCCTTTCCTTTGAAAAAGATGATAAAACGATTGCTTTGACTTGCTTCCTTAATCTCTTTCTTGAAGCGGGGGAGGGTGATACTCTCTTCAAGGTCTGTTTCAAATAGATAAACACCGTACTCTTTTCCATCTGGTGTTCTTAACCCAGCTTTTACTAATGCATTACGATTCAAATGATGCTGTTCTTTCCAATCTCTTGCATTAAGCATTTCATACCCTGATTCTTGTAAGTCTACATACATATTATTTATATCTATTAAGTAGGGAATCTTTTTACCTGATGGCTTATTATCATAGGCTCTTCTTTTTTCATGAAGCAAACCAACTTCCTCTAAGTGACCGATCCCTTTTTCTGTAATGAAATAACATGCTGCAATTTTCTTACCTTTCTCATTTACTCTACAAGTAGAACTGACTAAACCTCTTTTTTTCATTCGATGTAATGACACGTATACAGAGCCTTCATGACCTTTGAAATGCACCTTTTTTAACTGCTCAATTGTTAATGTTTGATATCTATATAAGTCGTATAATATTGCTTCATAATTGATTACTGGTGGTCGTCCAATTTTAATTTCGTGTGTGATCATTTTCCCTATATGCCTCCTCACATTCTGTTTTCTTATATCTGAAATAGGTGCCTTTGCCGTGTACAGTCGTCTCAGTCGAATCCACTCGACTAACGTCTCTTTCCTTCTCCATCGACTCCTTTAGAGCTAATCTCAACGATAGCTTTTAGTCCATATTTCAATAAATTTCAATTTAAGGTCAAACGGTCCATAAATTTCGCTCAGTAAGTCGGGTTCAACGAAAGCCCCTCCTTACTAAATCGTTATTTTGGGGTCTTTCTTAACAAAGTCTTACGACAAGGTAAAATGTTTAGTTAACCTTTGTGCCACCTATGTTTTGAGCAGTTAGTTGAAAACATTGATATTAATTAATATCGTTTGTTAAGAATGGTTTGGGCAAAATGCCATATTGTTTTTAACAAAGTTTTTGATAACGTTATTAACAAAGTACCGACATTGTTCTTAACAAAGTCAAGAGGGCGTTCTTAACAAATGATTTTCGCAACGTTCTTAACAAAGTCTGCTTGATTATTTTAGGTTATTTTTTCCATTATATTATCTAGTTTTTCAGCATTTGTAACAATAATTTCTGTGCGTGGAAACTCTTTATCTAGTTCACCACATTCTATATATGTTAATTTTTTCCACGAATCATCCAATAGTACTTTTGAGTATCTCAGCGCATTAAAGATAAAGGTCTTATACTGATTGTCAAAATCTCTCACCTTTTCATCTGAATAAAACTGCTTAATAATGACGAGTGCTTTTTCAAACTGAATTCCTATATTTTCATTTTCAATTGCTTTCGTCATTTCAGATACATAAAATTCACTTAGTGTACGGTAGTAGTTTTTATCTTTTTGTCGATGTTCTTCGTTTATATAAGGAAGTGTGCCTTGCATAATTAATTTTACCTGGTCATTTGTTTTCTTGACTGAAATATTTGCTCTCTCAAAATGATAAGAAGGGGTTTCTTTACTTGTTTCATGCCAAAAGCGATATTGCATTAAGGCTGTAAGTAATAATACCCTTGTTTTTTCTAATTGTTGGAGCGCTTGTTCAAGATCATGTTCTTGTTGATCCAAATTCCACTTCTCCACTGGAATATGACGAATATAGCTAATTTCACTCACCATCCTTTTCATTAAGCAACAGCTTGGACCATATTTCCTTGTTCTAATTCATTCAATACGTCACAGAACTTCTCAAACTTACTTATGGAATCAGGTTTTACCATTGCTTTTACTTCAATGTTTTCTTTATTACCTTCAACAGTTAAAAACTCATAACTATTCATGATTAAGATCACACGATTAATCATGATTTCATTTTCTTCTCCATTGACAACAATCTTATATTTTCGAATCATTTCAAGCTGACCAATCCCTGATTGGTTTTGTTTAAACCGAATCTTACCTCTCCACATATTAAGTAATCTTCGAATATCCGTTTCAATAAAGTTCACTGTCAATTCTCCCTTCATTAAAAAAGAACCCTATTCATAGGGCTCTTTTTCGGTAAATTAATTTGCTATCATAACCAATTGGTCATCATCTTCTAGTGGATCTGCTTCTGTTCCAATAACGTCATCTACACCTTCTGCATCACCAGCATCATCTACATCTTCTGGATTGTCTTCTTCAGGTTCTTCTTGAAGCTCAATTATTTCTTCAACTGGCTGTTCGGTTGCCATGCCAACTAATACGGTTTCTTCAAAAGGAGCTAGCATAGTTCTAGTAGTTTTACTGTAAGCTATGATTTTATACTCATATTCTCCACCATCGTTGACTTCATCAGTTAAAGAGTTAGAAGATACAAATACCCTAAATTGTCTTCTGCCATCCTTCCATCGTTCTACATAATAGCCATATACGTCAGTTAATTCGTGCCATTCTAGTTCAACAATGTTACCTGATACGTTGCTATCAACATATTCAATAGTTTGCGGGAGCACCGCTTCTTCGATAACTGGTTCTTCTTCTACTGGCTGTTCAGGCTCTGTTATTTCAGTTGTATCTTCAGATGAAGGATTCTCTACTGGTTCATTATCGTTAGGTGACTCTTCATCAACTTCTGTTGGTTCTTCTACAGTTTCTTCCGTCGATGTATCTTCAGGAGGTTCTTCTCCTTGCTCATCATTAACAGGAGTTTCTTCATTTGGTACTTCTACGGGAACTTCTTCGACTGGTACTTCCTCGATTTCTTCTCCTATGACCACCGTCTTGATGATTGGATCGTTCATTCCATTTGAACCATAAAGAATCACATGAAACTCATATTCACCATCAGCAAGTCCTTCATCAACATATGACGTGTCGGTAATATACTTATGAAGCTGTCTATTGCCATCTTTATACCTTTGGACATAGTAACCGTATGCTCCATCCACTTCATTCCAATCAAGTTGTACATTATTCTCATCAACTGTTAATAGAACGTCTTCAATAGATGTTGCTGGCGGTGTGTCTTCTACTTCATTACCACCGTCTTCACCATCTACAGGTTCGGGATCTTCATTAACGATTGTAATATTCTGAATGATAGGCTCATTCATACCACTAATTTTACTGTAAACCACTAACTGATATTCATATTCCCCATCAACAAGGTTTTCATCGGTAAACTGATTATCAGTTACATATTTATTAATTTGCCTTTGACCATCCTTATATCTCCTTACGTAATAGCCGTATACATCCTCTACTTCATCCCAAGACAAGTTGACATTGTTTCCATCTACTTCAACATTAAAGCTGTCTAAGACAATTTCGGATGGCTCTAGTGTTACTGTTTTTGTAACTGGTTGTGCTTCACCGTTTGCTGAGTAGACGATGATTTTGTAATCATAACTACCATAAGCTACATTTTCATCAACATATTGATTTTGTGATGAATCAACGAAGTTGCGGAAGTTTCTGTTTCCTTGTTGATCGTATCTTTCGATGTAATACCTATATGCTTTTTCATTGTTTTCCCAATCGAGTGTTACAGTTTTACCATCAACAGTAACATTAAAGTCATCAATAGTAATATCACCAATTGGCTCCCCTACTTGAACAACTTTATAAATTGGATCAAGGTATCCACGTTTGGTATATGGAATTAATTTGTATTCATATTCACCTTCACTAACACTACTATCCGTAAAAGCATTGCCTGATACGTATTTTCTATAATTCCTTATCCCTTTGCTATCGTACCTCTCTACATAGTAGCCGTAAGCATCATCTAATGCATTCCATGATAATTCAACTGAATCCTCAGTGGATATTGCATTCAGTTCACCTATAGGTTCTAAAGGTGTTTTTTCTACATTTACCACATGTAATACTGGTTCTTGAAACCCATCTTTTGTATAAGCAATGATATGATACTCAACTTCGCCTTCATCGACATTTGTATCTTCAAAGGCATTTGCGCTTGTATATTTTCTGAATTTCTTAATTCCATTTTCCCATCTCTCTACATAGTAGCCATAGGCACTTTCAAGCTGATTCCATGAAAGTGACACTGTATCATCACTTACTTCTGAATTAATAAGCAGTTCACTATCTTGTGGTAATTCATCCGTACCAACAGTTACTGTTTTCGATACAGGCTCTAACATACCACCTGTTTTGTGATACGTTTGAACAAAGTATTCATATTCACCTTCGTCAACTTCCTCTTGATAGGTAGTTCCAGCCACGTATTTCCTTGTGATTTGCTTACCATCAAGATGCCTTTCAACATAGTAACCATACGCATCATTTACTTCATCCCATGTGAGTGTAACTTGATTCCCCTCAACTTCAGCTGTAATATCAGTGATATTTTCCGCTTGTGGAGTACCTTCAGTGGTCAATTCTATAATTGTTTTCTCTGATTGTTGTGCATACTTATCAATTGAATATAGCTCAACTGAATAGGTTGTATCCAGTTCTAGTTTATCTGTCGTAATCTCAGTTTCTCCCAAGCTCTTAAATACTTTTCTGCTTGACCCTTCATAGATATTGAAGTAATAAAGCTGCGCTTTCTCTTCTTCATCCCAAGTAAATTTATAAGAGCCATCTTCAGTGAGTTCGTATGATAAATTTTCAATTTTGTTTGGAGCTTCAGGGTAAGGGACATTGGCTGAAATCGTTACAGTTTCAGATTCCGTTCCATACTTTTTATTTCTAGCAGTAATTGAGTAAGTGTATTCTTTACCAGCATCAATATCTGTATCCTCGAATACGTTACCTTCTACAACTTGCCCCGGTAAATTAATGTTACCTCTCGCTTTTGTAACGATGAATTCAATATCAGGCTGAGTATGATCCCACTCAATAACCACTTTTTCACTTGTTTCTTCTGATATACGTAAGTTTTCAATCGGATCAATAATATACTCTGATATCGTGACATTCTTAGTTATTACTTCTGTTTCTACACCTTCTATATTTCTAGCAATGATGTCAACCGTATACGTATTCGATGGTTCTAAGTTATAAGCCATCCCTGTAGTATCAGTAATCCAACCACTATCAACAATGATTTCTTCACCATCTTTAACTAGCACTTGATATTCAGTACCTTCAGGATTTTCATTCGCATTCCACGAAACTCTAAAGCTCTCGTGAGTAACCTCGGTGAAAGTGATATTTGATACAAGACTAGCTTTTGTATGAAGAGATGTTGTTATCTCTTCACTAGTTAAGTTTTGTACCTTAGCAAACATCGTATATTCATGTTGACTGTTAGGTGTGAGTTCAGAATCTATAAATGACAATTCATCTCCTTCATAGACTACTTCACCACCCCGCTTGACAACGTACATCGCCCCCTCAAACGCTGCATCCCATTCTAAGAAAGCTGTAGTATCATTAATCATTCCTGTGCGGAAGCGAGAAGGTTCTGTAACAAGTGCCTCCAACCTGTCTATTAAACTAGCTTTTAATACAGCTTCATCTAACTGATTAACAAGATTTAGGGCTTGGTCAATCTTTTGATAAGATGAATTATCTTCAGCTTCTTTTACACCATTCACAGTATCAATCACAAGTTGAGCATCATCTTTTACTAAATCTCTCCCAATATCCATTTGATATTGGGCTAACCCACTACGATATTCATTGATATAATCAGCATTAATGTTTTCAAGCGCATTATCAAGCAGGTCATCTACCCCTACATTTGCTGGATCTCTGACAATCACATGGAATTTATCATAGGTGAAGATGACTGAATACTCACCTGATTTAGCTCCTAGCTCATCTTCAATCCACACATTAATGATGTGACTCCCTTCGACAATTGATTCATTTAAACCGATGTCTTCTTGTATTAATCTAAAATCTTCTAAACGGAATAGTTTACTAAAGTTTGCTTCGGTTGATGCAGATGCTAAAGTGTACTCTTTCCCACCGTCTAGTTTCATTTTTACGGTAGTAACATCATTATCACTATCACTTTTAGTACCCGATATTGTAAATGTATCTCTATTTGCCACTGTTACGTTATTGGAATCTACAGAGCCATCAGGATTTAAATTTTGAGTGTATGTCAATTTCACATTGTAAGCGTAAGTTTCATTCTTATATCCAACTTCTTCTTTAGTGACAATACCTGAGTAGTTTTGAACGTACTCATAAACACGTGTGTCTACGGCAGGTTTTGTTACTGTTCCAGAATATGTTTGCTTATATCCAAAAACACGAGTATCTTTGGTGACTTCTCCTATATAAAAGGTGTCAATATAATCTCGGTAAATTCTAAGGGTATCATTGTCTTCTTCATACTCTCTGTAGGTGTCCCCCTCGGTCCTATCCTTATACAAAGTACCTGTATAACCATCATCAGTGGTGTGTTCAATTGTTTCGGGCTCTTCGTAGTCATTTCTTTTATCTGTGAACCACCTGTTTATGATAGAATCCCATTTCTTTACCACCCAAGAAAGTTTATTTTTTTGAAGCACTTCAATAGATTTAGTTTCAATTGTTCCACTTATTAATTCCTCAATTGGTGAACCTGATTTCGAAAGTTGGCCAGTATATCCATCACTGTTATACGAAGTAGTAGTTGCAAAGTTATTATCACTGTTTGTTTTATAAGTAGTTACCACTTTCGAATCCCCAGCTGTATAACTTCCACTCACAACATTTGCAGAAGCCGACCCATTTTTTGAAATGCTACCCGAATACCCTTCTTCATCAGAATAATTAAAAGTTGATGAAAAAGAATTCGTTGAGTTCGTATCAGTTGCTGTTACATCTTTTTCTAGTGTATTACTATACTCTTCTCTATTTACCCAATTTCCATCTTTAACAAGAATGGTGACTTGATCACCTTCAATGGAGACAACCTCTACATTTCCATTATCTACTGTAATGTCTTCAATACTCTTTAAGTTAGGAATAGTAATCGTTTTTGTTCTACCTTGTTCTAAATTTTCCTCAAATATGATGTCTGTGCTTCTTATACCTGGTTCAATATCAGCTGATCCGTTTGGATTAGCATTATCAGTGTAATTTACTGTAACGTCATAAGCATATGTCTCATTTCTGTATTCAGTTCCTGATTTGAAGATTGTTCCTGAATAGGCTTGAGAATATTCATATACTCTTGTATCTACTGCTGGTTTTGTTACTGTTCCATAAATTGTTGCAAAATAGTATATATTTTCTCCCCACTTGTTAACTTCCCATTGTGCATCTTTAACCTCAAGCCTACCCTCATATCCATCTTCATCACTATAATGTATATCCCATGGTTTGTTTAAAAATTCAGGCCATTTTCTATCCTCAAACTCAACATACTTACTATCTTCTGGTATATACTCACCACTAACCACTCTTGATGAAACTGAACCATACTTTGGAATGTCACCTGTATATCCATCTTCTGAATAAGATATTGTTTCTGGAAAGGTTTCATCAGAACTTGTTTCAGTCTTGGTTACTTCCTTAGAATATTTCTGTGGATCAGTATAAGCTTCTCTATCAACCCAATCTCCATTTTTAACCCTAATTGTGACCTGATCTCCATTAATTGATACAATCTCTATATTTCCAGTGTCCGTAGCTATGCTCTCTACACTTGTTGAGTTGGGTATAGTAATTGTTTTTGTTCTTGTCTGTAAAGTGCTTTCCTCAAATGTAACATCCATACTTTTTACCACTGATGAAGCCTCTGCACTATTTACTAAACCCAAGGGTGTAATGGGGGCAGTAATTGTTGCAACGGTCACTGATCCTAGCATTGCAGCTCGTACAGCTTTATTTGCTGTTGATTGACTGTTTAACACGTTAAATGGTGCCAAATTATCATCTCCTTTTATCTTCTATATACCTGACCTAGCGCTTCACGCTTGATATTAATTGGAAGTTGACTAGGAATTGAATCACCAAATGCTTGTCCAAGGATGTATAATGCTTTAATTTGATATGTTCCACTTATATTTACTTCTGTAGGCTCGTTATAATCGACTTCATTTGTAGTAAAAGATACTTCCCAAAAATCATTTGGTAAGTTTCTATTACTAAGAATTTGTTCAGCCGATTGTGTGTCAATCACCCCATACTTTTGCCCTGAATCAATAATTTCTTCAGCAGCTTGATTAGCATTTACATAATGAAGTGTATACCCCATAAAATCTGGAAGAAACAAAGCGAATAATCCAAAGAATAATAGTGAAATCATTAAACCTGGTGATGATTGCATTTTCTTCACACCTCCTTTACCTATTGAATAAATAAAAAAGCCTCACCCTATATAGGAATAGGGCAAGGCATATAAATAAAATTCATCCTTATGGTGTAGTCATTATTAATTCATCAGAATCTTCTAGTGGATCTGCTACTGTTCCAGTAACGTCACCTACATCTTCTTGATTCTCTTCTTCCGTATCTTCTTGAAGTTCAATTACTTCTTCTACTGGCTGCTCTATTTCCATTCCAACGGAAACTGTTTCTTCAAATGGAGCTAACATTGTTCTTGTTGTTTTACTGTAAGCGATAATTTTGTACTCATATTCACCAGCTGTACTTACCTCATCAGTTAAAGTGTTGGATGATACAAATAATCTAAACTCTCTTTTCCCATCTTTCCAACGCTCTACGTAATATCCATATACGTCTGTGAGATCATGCCATTCTAATTCAACGATGTTGCCTGATACATTGCTTTCAACATACTCAATAGTTTGTGGTACTACTGCTTCTTCTACCACTTGTTCCTCAGCCTCATCTTGTTGATTCGGCTCTTCTTCTATTGGTGGTTCAGTTGGCTGAACAGGTTCATTTTCATTATCTATTGGTTCTTCAACAATAACTTCCTCTGCTTCACCTGTACCATCAGTTGGATCTTCCTCAGACGGAGGAATTTCACCTTGACCTTCATCAATTGGTGTTTCTTCATCAGGAACTTCTTCCACTGGTACTTCCTCGGTTTCTTCTCCTATGACTACCGTCTTGATTATTGGATCGCTCATTCCATTCGAATCATAAAGAATCACATGAAACTCATATTCACCATCTGCAAGTCCTTCATCAATAAATGACGTGTCAGTAATATACTTATGAAGCTGTCTATTACCATCTTTATACCTTTGGACATAATAACTGTATGCTCCATCTACTTCATTCCATTCAAGTTGTACATTATTCTCATCAACTGTTAATAGAACGTCTTCAATAGATGTTGCTGGCGGTGTTTCTTCTACTTCATTACCACCATCTTCACCATCTACAGGTGCGGGATCTTCATTAACGATTGTAATATTCTGAATGAGAGGCTCATTCATACCACTAATTTTACTGTAAACCACTAACTGATATTCATATTCTCCGTCAGCAAGGTTTTCATCGGTAAACTGATTATCATTCACATATTCGTTAATTTGTCTTTGACCATCCTTGTATCTTCTTACGTAGAAGCCATATACATCCTCTACTTCATCCCAAGACAAGTTGACATTGTTTCCATCTACTTCAACATTAAAGCTGTCTAAGACAATTTCGGATGGCTCTAGTGTTACTGTTTTTGTAACTGGTTGTGCTTCACCGTTTGCTGAGTAGACGATGATTTTGTAATCATAACTACCATAAGCTACATTTTCATCAACATATTGATTTTGTGATGAATCAACGAAGTTGCGGAAGTTTCTGTTTCCTTGTTGATCGTATCTTTCGATGTAATACCTATATGCTTTTTCATTGTTTTCCCAATCGAGTGTTACAGTGATACCATCAACCGTAACATTAAAGTCATCAATAGTAATATCACCAACCGGCTCACCAACTTGAATTGTTTTATAGATTGGATCAAGATATCCACGTTTGGTGTATGGAATTAATTTGTATTCATATTCACCTTCATCAATATTCTGATCTGTGAATGTGTTGTCAGATATGAATTTTCTATAATTCCTAACTCCTTTACTATCATACCTTTCCAAGTAGTAACCATACGCATCATCTATGGCACTCCAAGACAGCTCCACTGTATCATTATCTGCAGTTACTTCTAATTCTCCCATTGGCTCAGAAGGTGCTTTTTCTACATTTACTACATGTAATACTGGCTCTTGCATTCCATCTTTTGTGTAAGCAATAATATGATACTCAACTTCTCCTTCATCGACATTCTTATCTTCAAAGGAATTTCCACTTGTATATTGTCTAAATTTCTTAACGCCATCTTCCCATCTTTCTACGTAGTAGCCATAAGTGTTTTCAAGTTGAGTCCAATTAAGTAATACTGTACCGTCACTTACTTCTGATTCAATAACCAATTCAGTATCTTGTGGTACATCATCTTGTCCAACAGTTACCATTTTCGATACAGGTTCTAACATACCGCCTGTTTTGTGATACGTTTGAACAAAATACTCATATTCACCATCGTCAATTTCCTCTTGATAGGTAGTTCCAGCCACGTATTTTCTTGTGATTTGTTTACCATCAAGATGTCTTTCTACATAGTAACCGTATGTGTTTTCTACTTCATCCCATGATAAATTAACAGTATTCCCTTCAACTACAACAGTAAAGTCAGTAATGTTTTCTGCTTGCGGAGTACCTTCTGTAGTTAATTCCATTATTGTTTTTTCCGATTGTTGTGCGTATTTATCAATTGCGTATAACTCCACTGAATAAGTTGTATCCAATTCTAATTTATCTGTTGTAACCTCAGTCTCTGCCAAACTTTTGAATACTTTTCTATTAGAGCCATCATAAATATTAAAATAGTAAAGTTGCGCTTTTTCTTCTTCATCCCACGTAAATTTGTATGAGCCATCATCTGTTAATTCATAAGACAGGTTTTGTATTTTGTCAGGAGCTTCAGGATAAGGCACGTTAGCTGTAATGGTGATTGGTTCTGATTCTGTCCCATATTTTTTGTTTCTTGCAATAATGGTATAGGTGTATTCTTTACCAACGTCAATATCCGTATCTTCAAAGATATTACCTTCAACTACTGAACCAGGTAAATTGATATTACCTCTCGCTTTTGTCACAATAAACTCAATGTCAGGTTGAGTATGATCCCATTCAACTACTACTTTTTCAGCTGATTCTTCGGTAACGTGTAAATTCTCTATCTGATCAATTACATAGTCTAAAATCGTAACATTACTTGAGGTTATTTCTGTTTCATCACTATTAATATCACGAGCCTTGATGTCAACAGTGTACGTATTAGATGGCTCTAAATTATAAGCCATACCAGTAGCATCAGTAATCCAACCGCTATCAACAATGATCTCCTCTCCATCTTTCACCAACACTTGATATTCAGTACCTTCAGGGTTTCCGTTTGGACTCCATGAAACTCTAAAACTCTCATGTGTAAGTTCGGAGAAAGAAATGTCTGTTACAGGACTAGCTTTCGTATGAAGTGAAGTTGATATTTCTTCACTTGTTAAGTCTTGTACCTTAGCAAACATCGTATAGTCATGTTGACTATTTGGTGTAAGTTCTGAATCTATAAACGACAATTCATTTCCTTCATAGACTACTTCACCACCACGTTTAACAACGTACATCGCTCCTTCAAACGCTGCATCCCATTCTAAAAAAGCTGTAGTATCATTAATCATTCCTGTGCGGAAGCGAGAAGGTTCTGTAACAAGGGCATCCAATCTGTCTATGAAACTAGCTTTCAATACATCTTCTTCTAACTGGTTAACAAGGTTTAGAGCTTGGTCGATTTTTTCATAAGATGGATTCGCTTCAGCCTCTTTTACACTATTCACCGTATTAATCACTAACTGAACATCTTCTTTTATTAAGTCTCTCCCAATATCCATTTGATATTGAGCTAAACCACTACGATATTTATTAATATAATCAGCATTAACATTCTCAATAGCATTATCAATGAGATCATCTACTCCGACATTCGCAGGATCTCTGACAATCACATGGAATTTATCATAGGTGAAGATGACTGAATACTCACCCGATTTTCCACCCTTATCATCTTCAATCCAAACTTTTATAATATGGCTACCCTCGACGATTGATTCATTTAAACCGATGTCTTCCTGTATTAATTTATAGTCTTCTAATCGGAATAATGTATTAAAATCAGCTTCACTAGATTGAGCAGATAAAACGTACTCTCTTCCTCCATCTAACTTCATTTTTACAGTTGTAGCATCATTATCCGTATCATTTTTAGTACCCGATATTGTGAATGTATCTCGGTTTGACACCGTAACATTACCAGTTTCAACAGAGCCATCTGGATTCATATTCTGAGTATAGGTTAATTTAACATTATAAGCGTATGTTTCGTTTCTATATCGAGTTTCATCTTTATAAACAGTTCCCGAGTAGTCTTGAGAGTATTCGTAAACACGTGTATCAGAGGCTGGCTTTGTTACTGTTCCCTGATATTTATAAACACGTGTATCAGAAGCTGGCTTTGTTACTGTTCCTCGGTACTTATAGACACGTGTATCTATATCATCAACACTATAATAGCCTTCGAAAAATACTTGGTAATAACGTTCACCATTAGGACGCGTAAGTGAATCTCTGCTTTTAAAATAACACTTTATGCTTTCATCAGAATATTCAGGATCATCAACGTAAATAAATTCAGGGATATCATCTATCCGATCATACTCCATTCTTTCAATGTAAGTACTCGATCCCCCTTCTATAAATTCTCCACTATATACATACTCCTCTAAAGTACCTGAATAACCATCTTTGTTATAAGTAGCTGAATCTTGTGCTTCGACATACTTACTATCTTCTGCAATATATTCACCACTATCAAGGTATCTTTGAAGAGTACCGCTATATCCATCTTTGTTGTATGAGGATGAATTTTGTGACGTAACAAATTTGCTGTCTTCTTCTTCCAAACTTCCGCTTATTAGTACTGAAGAAACGGAGCCAGTCTTTGAAATATCCCCTGAATAACCATCCTGCGAATAAAATACAGTAGTTGGAAACGTTTCAGAAGAACTTGTTTCTGTTATGGTCACTTCCTTGTCAACTGTGGCAAGATATTCTTCTCTATTGACCCAATCCCCATCTTTTACTCGAATGGTCACTTCATCACCATCGACTGAGACAATTTCTACATTTCCATTATCCACTGTAATGTCTTCTATACTTTTTAAGTTAGGTATAGTGATTGTTTTTGTTCGATCTTGTTCTAAACTTTCATCAAAGATGATGTCTGTATCTCTTATACCTGGTTCAATATCAGCTGATCCGTTTGGATTAGTATTCTCAGTGTAGTTAATTGTGACGTTATAAGCATAAGTTTCATTTCTGTATGAAGTACCTGATTTGTATACTGTACCGGAATAACTTTGCCTGTAATTATAAACCCTTGTATCAACCTCTTCTCTTGTTACTGTTCCGTATAACCATCCTCTATACTTATTGACTTCACCCCACTGATTATATTCTGTAATGTAACGGTCTAAGGAAAGAAAACCTTTATAACCATCTTCATCTTCATAAAATCTTTCGTCAAAAAAGGAGTTATCTCTACTTGTTACTTCTAACTCCTCAATATATTTACTATCTTCTGGTATATACTCACCACTAACCACTCTTGGTGAAACTGAACCATACTTTGGAATGTCACCTGTATATCCATCTTCTGAATAAGATATTGTTTCTGGAAAGGTTTCATCAGAACTTGTTTCAGTCTTGGTTACTTCCTTAGAATATTTCTGTGGATCAGTATAAGCTTCTCTATCAACCCAATCTCCATTTTTAACCCTAATTGTGACCTGATCTCCATTAATTGATACAATCTCTATATTTCCAGTGTCCGTAGCTATGCTCTCTACACTTGTTGAGTTGGGTATAGTAATTGTTTTTGTTCTTGTCTGTAAAGTGCTTTCCTCAAATGTAACATCCATACTTTTTACCACTGATGAAGCCTCTGCACTATGATTTAATCCCAAACTCGGAATGGGAACAGCAACTGTTGCAACTGTTACTGATCCAAGCATTGCAGCTCGTACAGCTTTGTTTACTGTAGATTGACTGTTCAATACATTAATTGGTGCCAAATGTTATCAACTCCTCCTATTTATATTTTTGTTCTGTATTAGCACAAATTGTTTGGTGCAATGGATTCTCTCTTTTGGATAGATATCGTACACCTCCTTTTACCCTTAGAAAAAACAAAAAGCCCCACCATAATAGCTGATGGGACTTTAGTGAGAAATCATAATATATGGTTGTAGATGTGATGGATTACTCGCTCCAGTCAGCTTGCCCAGTACCAAATGGATCAGCAACTAAGCCCGGTCCACTTGAAGCGTTAACCATTCTATCGAAGCTGTTTCCAAATGCTGTTTTAAGTTTTGGAGCTGCTAAAGTGATAATACCACCAGCAAGAATAATACCCATCAAAACGTATCCTCCAACTTCTGTTGTAACTTGTGATGTTTCATTTTTCATCCAAGCTTTTTCCTTTTCAATTCGATTTTTTACCCCATTTTTAAATTTTGCTACTGTAGTTTTCATTATTTTCATTTCCTCCTTGTTTTTTAACCAAATGCCGAGAAGAAATCTAGGAAAACATAGACCACCATACTTAATACGACCAAGATCATATTGAATACGACAATCATATTGTATTTATTCACAACAATTGGCTTTATATTAATTAACTCGTTGTAACTCTCTTCACGTATCTTCATCATAATTATTCTTTGTTTTTCAAGTATTTGCTTAGAACGAATGCGATCTGTTGTTAAAGCTTGTTGTATAGCTACTACAAACAAATCTGCTTGTGGTACACCTATTTGTGAAGCAAATGTTTGAAATGGTTTTATTGAACCAGGATCTAAGTCCATGTCTACCATTAACTTGTCTACATAAGGCTTCAAATATGGTCCCGCAAATTTTTCACACTCTTTAACTGCTTGATATGGTGTGTAACTGCTCATCAATTTTGCTAAAGGTGTAAGGTAATCAGGTAGTTCTATCTTTCTCATTGCTTTTGCATATTGAATATTCTTTGAAAGTGTATAATTAGGATAAAAATACATCACAATGGAGCTGACAACTGCGATTCCTAACATGACAAAGTTTTGATTAATGACAAACAATGTCGTAAAACATATTGCCATTAACATAGCGTAAACAATTTTTTGAGCAACAAATATCTCGGGTGTTTGTTTCATTCCAGCCTGCTTTAATTTTAATCTAAGGCTCTCACTACTGTCGTAACTTAATTTGACATTCTTTTTAGCTACGATTCCTACAATTTTTTTTAAGTATTTTTGTATCGGTGACTCACTCTTATGAATTCTGTGCGAGTCACTATCTTGGAGATAATCTGTGAAGGTATAAGCTATGTCTGTCTTCCGTATTAACAGTAAGTGAATAAAAATGTACGAAACAATTCCGAGAATCACATAAAAGCGAACACACTATCACATCCCTTCTTGATCAAAAAGAAAATAACAAAAAACGACTGTTGAAAACGTAGAATGAGAGATATAACAAAATAGGCACATGGCGAGCCCTTGTTTTACAATCTCCAACTCTGAGTTTTCTCAGTCGTCGTATGTTTGTTATTCAATTATTGATGTTTTAAAAATGCTTATATTATTGCTTGTCTAAAATATTAAACTATTTCAAGTCTAAAATCAACCATTTTCACCAACTTTTGATAATATTTTTTTCTTTTTGTTAACAAATGTTACTTATAGTGTCATATTATTATTTTCATTGAGCTTCTGATGGATCAAATTCACAGTGTTTTTGAACTTTGACATAAGAAAAAATGGTTGAAAATAAAATGAATAACAAGATTAATTTTCCTATAGGCGAATTAAATGTACTATTAAAAATATCTGTTACAAAAAATTTGCCCCCTATTAATACTACAATTACGATCCCATTATTTTGAAAGAAAGCACGTCTTACTTGTGCCATATTTGCACTTAACTTAGCCTGCAATACTTTCTTTTGCTCAAATTCATTTGCGGTTGAATCAAGTATATCGAAAAACTCCTTACCATTACGATGTGCTGCATCCAACATGCTGTGAAAAAAAACAAGGTCACTATATTCGTATTTTTCATCCATTAGCTTAAACGATTCCTGAATTGATGTACCACCCCGATGTAAAGAAAGACAGTATTCAACATCTGTTTTAATAGGTTCTTTTAACATAGGTGTAATTGATTCTAGTGTTTTAGTTACATTACCACCAGATGAAGAAATCGCATTAGATACAGCCTTCATATAAGTAATTAACTGTTGTTCGATCTCTTTTTTATATTTTAATCTTCTAATTGAAAGAAGTGTTCTCGGAACTAAAAATCCTGCCCCAAATCCAAAGATTGATATAGCTCCTAAGTTAAAGATACTTAGAAGAAATGAACCAACCGCCCCTCCTAAAGAAACTAATAGCCAATAATTCATTACAGTAATATCCCAATCATATTTATTAGCTTCATGAATGAATTGGGCTGGATAGATCCATTTTGTTAATGCATTGTTTTTTAAAGAAGCAAATCGTTCTGAGTCGCTTTTCTTTTCATGTTTGGCAACATATTCATCATTAAATAAATCTTGTACCTTATACTTTTTTCTACCTAATAGCTGTGAGAACAAGTAATAAAGCAAAATACCTGCAAGAACTAGGCAGAATATACTGTACCAATTAGACAATGCCCAACTCCTCCTTGTCCTCATCACTTACTAGGTGTTTATAAGTTTCTATATCAATTCCTGCTTCATATAATTTTGTCGCTACATCTATTGATAAAAACCCTTTTTGATGATGTGAACACAATATTTGTTTCCTACCTTCGACTTGTTCATGTCCATCAATTTTCATTTTATACAGTGTAGTATAAATAGGCTTATTATCTTCATAACCCCTTAATTCTATTATTTCTCTTATTCTTCGATGTTGATCCTTCATTTTCTTCTGAAAAATAACAATATCAAAAGTAGATGTTACCCATTCACCAATTACATCGGGATCAAGCTTCATTCCTGAACGAAGACACATTTGTACAAGTCTTTTCACTCCATCTGCAGCTGAATTAGAATGTCCTGTTGTCATTCCACCTTCATGTCCAGTGTTATAAATTTCGATCATGTGTACAGCTTCATCACCACGACACTCACCTACTCCTATTCTAGCTGGGTTTTGACGAAGAGCATTTTTTAATAACACTGGATAATCTACATCACTTTCTTCACTACCAGTAAATCTACATTCCATGCTTACTATGTGTTTGTCTGGATATATGTCCTTTAACCTTGTTTCGGCAGTATCCTCTAACATAATAAAACGTTCATTATCCTCTATGTGCTTTACTAAATACTTGAGTAATTCAGTTTTCCCACTACCTGTAGGCCCAACAATTAGCATATTTAGTCCTGCTTTCACAAATGCTTCTAAGGTTTTTACCATATCTTCATTTCCTTGATTTGTTTCTATCATAGATTGATCAGTTATTCTGACTTTTTTACCAAATTTTCTAATTGAGATGGCAATTCCTTGTCCACAAATTTCACCAGTAACAATATTAATACGCATTGTAGGATATTTACAATCCACATATGGCTTTGAAGTGGTCAAACTTTCTCCTGATGCATTCACTATTTTCATAGCAACAGCATTTAACGCAGCATCACTAGGAAAACGTAGATTAGTTTTGTATTCACCCACCCCTAGTTCTTCAACGTATATTTCACTTCGACCATTTACCATAATATCCGTAATATTTTCATTATCAATTAAATCTTCAAGTACACCTAGACCTGATAAAGAATCTATAACGGACTTTATTAATTCATCAGCTGAGTAACCTGGTACAGTAATTGAATTACTAGAAATAAAGTCTGAAATAATTACACTAAGGTTTTGTCGTTTCTTCTTATCTATAATAGATTCCTGAAATAATTTCTTGTGTTTATTTGATAAAAACTCACTTATATCTGTTAGTATTTCTGGAGATATATTCTTTTTTGCTATATTTTTATTTTCTTTATCTGTTCTATACTGATAACTATATTTGTTGAGATCAATCGTATTCCCTTCATCTTGTGAAGTAAGGGGAATAACTTCCCCGCTAACAATCTCTTCAACTTTCTTTTCTTCATGCTTTTCTGTTAGAACCTCATTATTAATTTCTTCTTTTTCTACATTCGACTGAGAATCAACAATATAATCTTCTAAGCTAATCATATTACTTTCATACATTGACACTATCAATCAACTCCTTATCCTCTTCTTTTACAAGGTGCTTAAACATAGATACTTCAACACCTGTTTCGTAGATTTTAGTAACTGTTTCTTCTGATAAAAATCCCTTTTGCAGGTAACTAAATATCAAGTTATTCTCTACTAACCCTCCTGCTTCTAACTCATACAAGAGTGTATAAATTGGGGTATTATCCTTGTATTCTCTCAGCTCTACTATTTCTGAAATACTTATGTTGTTATCTACCACCTTATTTAGTGAAATTACGATATCGAATGTAGATGCAATGAACTCCCCAATGTGATGATCAGCTTGTTTCCACCCTGATTGCTTACAGATTTGTATAAGCCATTGTATTGCTTCAGTCCATGATTTTTCTTTAATTGTTGCTATCCCATGATAACCTGTGCTATAACTTTCAAGCATCATAGTAGCTTCAGGAACCCGACACTCCCCTATCAATATTCTGTCTGGTCTTAAGTACAACGTATTTTTTAATAATGTTCGATTAACTATATCTTCTTGTTCAGCCAAGCTATAATCTAGACTTATAATTTGTTTTTCAGGATAAATATCTTTCAAATTCATATTTGAATTAGCTTCATACATAAGCAAACGTTCATGGTCTTCTGTATGCTTAACTAAATAATTGAACAAATCTGTCTTCTCACTACCTGCTGGGCCAACTATTAAGATGTTTAGCCCAGCTTCAACAAATGCCTGTAAAGTTTTTAATATGTCTTCACTTACGTGATTTAACATTTTTTGATCTTCTAGTCTTACTTTCTGAGTCATATTGTATCTCCTCTCAAAATTATATTTATTAATTATTTGAAGTTAATAAGCCGTTTTCTCTTATGTGTCTCCATCATTTCATTGCTTGATAAACCAATTTCGGTTAAGTAGTCTCCAACAGCTTGATTAATAAGCGGTGAACCAATTTCCAAGTCTAATTCATTTGTTAACCTCACTTCATCAAAATGAACGAAAAAAGCAGTAGGCTCATTTAAGAAAAGCTCTACTTGCTCTTTGTTAAAGTTTTTATGAACCATATTTACAACTGTATGGAACTTCTCCATATCAAGAGGCGTTTTTGATAAACGATCTTTTAAACTTTTATACCCGATTACACGCGCTGGATGAAGTGTTGTTACATTTAAAATCAGATCAGACTCTAACATGATTGGAAAAGTAAACTTATTCTGTAGAACAGGTGGTAAATTTAAAACAATCATGTCATATCTGCTTGCACGTAAGTTATCCATATATGCTTTAATGAATATTTTTGTATCTACTTCAGGGAATGATGTATTTACATCGTATCCTCTTGGTAATGTTAAAAAGTCTAGTTTTTTAGGTAACTTACTAATGGCTTTTCTTACACTTTTCTTACCGGCATAAACTTCACTGACATTTGCGATGAATTTCTCAATATCAACATCTTCATTTTCAATAAAATGCGTCATATATTTGAAAAAGTTCTTGTCTGAATGACTCAGACCACTTGTTACTGCAAATGAAGGTGTAAAATAGTTCATTTCTACATATAACACCTCAGCCCCACGTTCAGCTGCAAGAGTAGCAAATGATTGTGATAGTGTTCTGCTACCTAACCCTGTATTTTCACCCCAAAAACTTATGATCTTTTGTTCTCCCAAAAGGTTGATGTGCTTCTTTTTCTCACGTTTAAAAGGTATTGTGTTACTCTTAATCTCCTCTTCCTCAAGCCCACCATTTGTTTCATTAGAATCTTCAGCTGGCGTAATATTTGAAACGAAAGAATCATTTTGATGTATTTCTTTTTCTACTTTCTGTTCATTCGTATCATTCTTAGGTTCTTTATTGAATTCTACCTTAAAGCCTGTGGTACCTGATGATTGTAATGTGAGAGTATCGGCATAATTAGAAGGGCTCACCACTTCTTTTTGTACAACAGGTTCAAGTTTTGATTCGGGTTCTTTCTTCACTTCATTGTTCACGACACTCTTCTTTTCAATTCTTTCTTCAACTGGTAGTACTGGTGTAACTGGTACATTGGATTTATGATTTTCTAAAGACTTTAATAACTCAATTGCCTGTTCTTTTGTTGAGGGATTATAAAAGAAAGATGGGATTATGCTCCCATCTATCTCAGACTTTAATATAATGTCGTAAATACCTAATGATACGCACTTGCCTAGAAACCATTGAGGTGCTTCAGGTGTAGTTAAAAGGATGACTCTCACGTCGTTATTTCTAACAGTTGCTAGTACTTTATAAATTGCTTGATAACGTTCGTTTTGATCTGTTAAATGGCTAATCACAGGGATAAACTCACTAAAAATCAACACTTTTGGCTGATGTGAATAAATCGTGAATTCAATGTTTTCTAAGCAGTCTACAGATATGTCTGCTTTCAGCTCTCTTTTTAAATCCTCATCTAACTGTTTGTGACCCGTTGCTAATATAATCATAATTTTTATCCACCTTTCACTGTTTCATCTTCATTATTTACAGCTGAATCTTCTGTTTCTACAGGCTCGCTATTTGTGTCCACAGATTGATCTCCCACTTTAAAGGATGCTTGTTCAACTGAATTTTCTAATTCAGTCAATTTCTGATCATATGAATTTGTTTCGATATAATCATGAATCTCTTGCATTGATTTATCTAACTTGTACTCCCCTTCAACAGAGTCGTTATAGCTATCACTGTTTGCGACTGGAATAATATTACCCATTACTTTTGCCTTTGTAAGAAGGTCGAGCTGTTCTTCAGTTACCGCTAGAGTATAAAGTTTAGCTAGAGCACTCGGATTATTTGATGAGCTTGCAACTTGACTACTTTGTAGTTGGGAGGTTCCTGCTGACTCTGTATAATTTTCAGCCCCAAATACATTTTGAGTCTTTGAATCTTTTACAGTTGAAATCCTAATCCGTTCATACAGCTTACCAGTCAACGGTTTTTTATCTTGTATCGTAACAAAATAAAGATCTACATATGAATTTGGTCTTATGGCATTACCAGAGCTAGTTTCAAGATCTACAAGCAAAGGGAACGCATACTCCCCGTCCTCTAAATTTAATATCGCAGCATCTGGCATATCTCCTGTATCTAGTATTTTCCCATTGTATACAAGTGAGTTTTTAGCTACTCCATATCCATCTACAGTCCATTTTCCGATGACTTGCTGTACCTCTGATAAAGCATTTGGTGGAATCGCTTGACCAGGTACTACTTTTTCGAATACCATTTCTTCTGTGATTTGGGTATGCGGTGGTATATCTGTTTTAGCGAAAACAACTTTAACTGGTGAAATTTTTTGTTCAACGGCTGCATCATTGTAAAAATAAAATGCTGTCACCACTACGACAGCACCTACTCCAGCGAGTATACGTTTTTTTGCAAGTGTACTTAATTTCATATTTAAACTTCCCCTTTCGTTACTTGATTTTTTCCATTATTGCTATTTCTTTTTTGTTAGTTGTGACAATAGGATCTTCATCAAAAGCTTTTTTAAAGGAGCTTTCTGATGCTCCTGCTGAATGTAGAGTGACCATAGGAGGAAACTCTGAAGTAGCATGAAAATATGTTCTTTCTTCTGCATTCCTCACACTTTGATTATTTGTATATAGGGATTGTTGGAATTCAATGAAACGTTCACTATCAATCGTCATGACTTCTTCCACCCTTAATGTACCTTTATTAATTGATTGCTGTACGCCACCTTTAATTGAATTTTCTAGTGATTTTTTCACATCATCACTTAAAAACATCTGATAACTTACATCTATCAAGAAAAAGACAAATAATGATCCGATTATGATAAAAAACCAAAGCTTTGGAGTTGATTCCATCTAACATGATTCACCTCCTTGTATTGCATGAAATACAAACGTATTCCATTCTTTAGACTTAGGCCTCTTAGCTACTCTTCCAGATGTTGAGATAGATAGTTGAATCCACTGAAGCAACGTTGGGCTAACAAAAGGATCTCTGATTTCTTTTGTTTCTTTAATGTCAAATGAAGATGAAGAGCTTTGTTGCCATATTGCTATCATCTTTTTATGAGTAATAGTCACTAAATAGGCATCTTGCTCCTGACAAAACTTAGATAGCGTAGCAAAGTCTTTTGTAAGGTCATTTTTTAAAGACTGAATGACTGCTTTTTTTTCATATTTTTTCAATTTCAGTCCATGTTTTAATGGATGTGGTTTATGATGTAGCTCAAATACCTTTTTCCCCTCTGGTGTAAGAAGGTTTGTTTTGAAAATAACTATTTTTTTCAAACCTAAATCACTTGAGAATGTATATCCCCATCTTTTCCACTTTTTAAAGTGAATTTGAA
This sequence comes from Cytobacillus sp. IB215665, assembly GCF_033963835.1. Taxonomy (NCBI): domain Bacteria; kingdom Bacillati; phylum Bacillota; class Bacilli; order Caryophanales; family Bacillaceae; genus Cytobacillus; species Cytobacillus sp. IB215665. The sequence continues at coordinate 50,408 of NZ_JAXBME010000018.1, read as the reverse complement.
TAAAACAAAAAATCCCAAGACTCAAGAGCATAAACAGAAATAAGCCCATATCTACCCATTCATCCAACTTCGATTCTAGCGGTATATAACTCAATATAAGAAGAGTAAGTAGTAAAGAAATACTGACTGCTAGAAATCTTTCAAACATGTGCAGCTTAATACTTTTCACCCTGCAATCACTCCCTCTTCTTTCCATTTCTCCTCTACTTTCCTTAATACTGTTTTAAAATGAAAAAACGAAGGTAGAGAATCTTTTCTAACACTAATATTCATCAACAATTTGTTGTTTTGATTATCAAATTCAAATGTTAAATATGGATAGTATTTTTGTAATTTCTCCATAAGCTCTCCTGACATTGTTAAATCATTGACCTTGAATTCTTTCTTAAGCTCAACAAACGTTACAGAACCGTGGCTTTGTTTGATTCCGTAATGATCATTCCAGCCAAATAACAACTTTGACAGATCATCCATTGAAATAATGTTTTTCACAATATCACCTCACCAGTAGAAGAATTGCATATAAATAGGTTCCTATACTTATAGCAACCGCACCTGGATAACGATCAAAAGCTTTTTCAGAATACAAGATTTTTTTGAAAATCATTAAGACCTTTAAATTCTCCATATGAATTTTAAATGTCCAAATGAAGCCCTTCTTGTAAATAACAACTGCATAAGCTGAAATTAAGACAATAAGTAGAAAAATAATATATAACCCCATAACTGTAGTAGTTGGAAAGATTTCTTTGAGCCCCGCAAGCCAAATAATAGAGACAACACACATCTTTGTATCTCCGGGCCATGTAAATTTTAGAGCTTCGATAAATCGACCAATAATAAAAGCTAAAATCAATATCAAAAAGTAATTAAAGAGTGATAATCCTTGAACAAAATAAAATACCGTTCCTCCTATGAAGAACAGTAAATGCCACAAATTTTTAGTTTTTCTATACCTGATGTCTGTATACACGTTTAACAAGTGATAAATAGAAATGAATAGAAAAAAGAGTATTATCCGCGTTTCCATTTGACTCTTCCTTTCTTTCCTCCATACCCATTCATTGAAGGATAAATATAATCACCTATTTCAATAATAGATTTAGATAATTTAGAACGTTGTTTATTACGAATTGGAATGATCCCGTCATTTTGCCAAAGTTGCATTTTAGGTTCAAATGGTAACTCATAAATGTTATCAATGGTAGTAAGTCTTCGATATTCCCCAACATCTTTACCAATTTTGCCTTGAACTTTATTGACAAGAAGTGTAACTTTTCGAACATCTAAGCCTTTAATTTTGTTCCTCAAATGAGAATAGCCTCGGTAAATGTTATTTAAAGATATCGTATTAGGATCACTAACTAGAATGATATCTGTCGCTTGTTTGTATGCTTCTTCTATTAAATAATCAAATTTTGGTGCGGCATCAATAATCACCACATCGTATTCTCTTAAATTATTGATGATTTTCTTAGCAAGTAATTCATTATTAACCAGTTGCTCCTCTTCGGCACTTTGTATAGACGGTAAGACCTTCAATCCTTCTTCTGTCGTCACTAAGAGGTTTTCTTGGATGTGTGTTGGGATATCATGAGGTACAGTCAACCATGTCTTAATATTGCGATTATCTGATACTTGTAACATTGATGCTACGTCACCATGTGGTGTATCAAAATCACAAAGTACAACGGAATGCCCTAAGTTTTTATAAAACAATGCTAAGTTAGTTGATATTGTAGTTTTGCCTGTCCCTCCTTTTCCACTTGATCCAACGACTATCAGTTTTTTTCTGTTCATCGACTTTGTTGTGTGTGTTTTCAATGGTTGAGTAAACGCAGGGGCTGTAACATTTTTCAAATCATAAGTCATCATAACTTTTTCATCCTCCCTTTACTTCAAAAAATGATTGTTTTGTTTTGATTGGCTGAACCACCCTTTTACCTAATATCTTAAAATCCTTGTTAAATAAACGAGGATTTAATGAATATAACGGTGTTCCTTGCATATTGGCTTTAATTCCTTTTTCAAAATAAGGCAACCTTATCTCTGGTAACACTGGAAATTCATCATTATCAATGCCTTTCCCCCATTTGTTACCAATAAACTTGCAATTATCTTCTCCTACTAACTGATAAGCAAGGTTCATAACTGTTTTCTTTTTGTGTCGTTGAGAATTCAAATGATTAGGATCAGGATTCACAACTACCCAAAATTCATCACAAACTTTTATCGCTTCTTTTGCAAATTCGCTCTCCCAATCTGTTGATATATCAACAAACAGTAAAGGTATTTGTTTTGCATTAAAAATCACAGTACGGTATATGTCATTATCGATACCCTCTAATGAATCTTTCGAAGATAAGGGGATAACGATGTTGTTTTCTGTTTGTATTTTCACGTCACTATTAATGCAATTCTCTTGTTTTACTTGTGAAACCCAAGACTTAAACGAATTTGGTATATGTCCAATTTCCCTTCCAATGATTTGTAGCCATACTGGAGATTGATCAGTTGCTTCTAAAACACCAGTTTGTAAACCCTGTTCAGTTATATATTCCATAAAGTTATGAATCAAAAATGTTGATCCAGCTCCACCATGTAGAGAACCTACAACAATTACTTTCGACTGGATCAGATGATTTGTAGTATTCTTCCCAACGTTCAGGTTAAATGAAAATGAAGGAGCTTTAATGTTTACGTTCTCCAACGGGTTTTTTAATTTGAAACTTGGTAGTTTTATAGGTTTTGACCCTGAATCTCCCTTTTGAAAGAGAAGTTTCTTTTTCCCTTCCTCTTTTGCCTTTTTGACTTTAAATTTAGAATCAGACTCTATTTCCTGTGTTTCTTCTTCTGGAAAGTATTGATTATATTGACTGGTTTCAGTAATTCCATCATTTGATGTACCCTTATAGCCGGTAATCAAGTGTTCTACATCAGCCAATGTGCGAGTTCTTTTTAATGATTCATCAATGTCATTCAGGTTGGGTTCATCATCGAAGTACAAATCATAGATACCAAGTTGAATAAGTTTTTGTAGGAATTGTTCATCTTGTTGTACTTCTGCAGGGAATAAAAGCACAAGACGTAATTCTGGCCGTGATATTCTTACTTGTCGTATTCTTTCGAACACCGCTTGTCTATGACTATATGCAGAATCATATTTACTTACATTAACCCCGCCATAAACGAAAGCTACTTCTGAATGGTTTTGTCCGTTAGACTGAGCCCATTGTGCAAATGTATCAAGGCTCGTGTCTGTTTCTTTTACACTGTAGTTTATTTGTTCTAGCTCATCTTTTAATACCTCTATGTGGTCTGAATCGAATACTAAATGAACGTTCATAATACTTCTCCTTTCAAAATATCTTCCCTATTCGATATGGTCTATTTCTAACTTAATCAAATAGCTTATGCGCCACCATCGCAATAAATAGAACATAAAGAACAATGGAAAAATATATAATTGTTGGTTTCAAGGTCACTGAGGGTACTTGCTCAACGAAAGTTAAGATAGAATGCATAAACACTAAGAGAATTGCAAATGAACATACTATAAAAATCGAATGTTTTATGATTTTCTCACACCTTTCAAATTTACTTCTCTCCCTAAGACAAATAAAAAAAGCCCTCCTGCTTAATGTGCAGAAAGGCTTAAAAGGAATATGAATAATCATCTCCATTCATCTGAATCAGGATCTACTTCGTCCGACTCGTATTCATATTCTAATCCGTTGTTTAGCATCCATTCTCCTGTTTCTATCGGGAAATCCCCTTGTTCTTCCTCTTTGTAATACCAATCCGTTAAACTGTGTAAAATCCATTCGTTTCCTTGCCAATTTTCTCCTACAACTCCACTAGGAAAAGGGTTATCAGGTCTTACTAGGCGAACAACATAATCATCAAACGGACTACCCTTTACAAGTACACACTCTGCTTTACAGTCGTATAGTCCTTCTGTTCCAGCACCACTCGTCTTAACTGTGAAATCATAGGCACCATCTGGTTGCTTAAAAGGAGTGAACCATTTTTTTCCACCATTTAATAATTGATCATTAACATCACGATTTGGATCAAAAGAGCTATAAAACATATTGCCACTAAATTTTTCTACATAGACTTCAGGTAGTGTCCAAGTATTTTCCCATGAACCAGCAGGATTTTCTGGAATCAATGAAACCGAAGTGGGTAAAAAACTATCTGAGGCAGGGAAAGAAACCGTTACACTTGTTGGTCCTGGTGCTTCATCTGGACCAAAGTATTGGTTTGTATAACTTGTTTTAACTTGAAAAGTGAATCCAAAACCTGCTTGCACCATTGAGTTATCAAGTCCTACAATGCTTGAAGATAAGTATTCGTAGTAGTCTTTCTCTTCTTCATAGCAAAAAATTTGATCATTTTCATCCGTTTCACAAACTGTATAAATCTCAGTAAACGTGACTGCACTTGTTTTTGAGCCACCACAATTATTAGAGCAAGAGTAATCGACTGGAATGTCAGGATCATTTGGATCAGTTGGGTTATCTGGATCATCCGGATCACCGTCTCCACCGCCATCATCACCACCACAGTCTATTTGGCAGCCATCCTCAACAAATCCATCAAGCGGTGGAATAATAAACGTTTGATACCACCAATTGCCGTCTCCACCACGATTCCACAACGTGACTGACCCTTGACCTAATTCTGATGCAAAATTATGAATAACTGCGTAATCAAGCAAGGTTTCAGCTGTCCAATTCTCACCAGTAAGGGCATTAAATGCTTCGAGCCATGTTCGACCTGTTGGTGGGTTTTTTTGGTTGCTGGGATCGTAGGGGTCGAGCATGGTTTCCAATAGTTCTATTGCCTTTTCTTTTAAACCAGGATATAAGTCATAATTTGGCTCATTTATACCTTTATCTATTCCTGTTTGGTCTTCCCAAGGAGTTTTTATCCAGTCTTTATCAACATCACCTGTCGCATCGTAGTCGTGAGGAAATTTATAATTTTGATATAGATTTCCATCTGCATCATACCCTAGATAACGACTTTCTCCATCTTTCACATCATTATTTGTCCCATTATTTATAACTGTATCCTCGTCTCCATACACGATCATACCGTACTTGAGGAGCATTGATTCATTTAATGGGTATCCATCGTAATTTTCTAATGGTATATTATTTTCTTCGATCAGGTCCTGAGCAGCATCACTATAGTCGTCTATTTCTCCTGCTAATGCTTGTTGTTGATTGTTTTCATCAAATATAGTTACAAACATAATAAGAATTGCCATGATGCTGAGCACCATGGCAATTTTGATAGGTTTATTCAATTTTTAATCCCTCCCGATATTCACTACAGGCAACTTATCTTTCCCAACAATACCAGTAGAAAAATATCTATTATCATAACTTCCAACAATTGAATTACCTGGCTTTGCTTTAAAAATATCATCGAAAGCTTTTTCGAACGAAGTTGGATAATAGACCGCTAAAAATTCTTTAATATACTGTTGTTCTAAATCATTAAATTGATTATAGAACGTAATCATAATAGTATTTTGTGTGTCATTTTGCGAAATAGCAACAAGTGGCATTGATAGGAATTCTGATTCTCCCATATCTTCGGAATAGTTTCCATACAGGTCTAATCCCATTTTTTCTTCTGAACCATGCCATATCTGACTTTGCCCACTAGCTTGAAAACTATTAAGTGAATTTATCAATCCTTCAATCTCTTTTTGTTCAAACACAGCTTTCAGCTCGTAAGCTATTTTCGGCAATGCATTTACATCCGATGCATCAGACGGTCTAGCGCTTATACCTTCATTCCCATTTAAATTTAGATTCAGCACAAATTGTACAGCTTGAGCACGAGTTAACGTACTGTTTCCGTCATATCCTACAATGGTTTTTGATGTGCGCCCTTTTGCTAGGTCATTCCCAAGTAAATATGTAATGGCATTGTCCTTTAGGTAGTTAACCCCTTGAGAACTTGTAATTAATTCTGCAACTTTTTCCCTGTTTACCGCTTTATCCCGTACATCTATTTTACTTATCCCATTGGCAGGGTAATTTAAACTTTTAGAGTAATCATAATATTTATCAGCCCAATGTCCGTTGCTGTTAGCGGACAATTCACTTTCCGAAACATAGGACAGTATTAACATCTTCAAAAATTGGGCTTCGGTTACTTCTGCGTTGGGGCGGAATGTTCCGTCATTATATCCTTTTATGATACCTTTCTGAACTCCCCAATCTATTGTTGCTCTCGCCCAATGATCGGAAGGTATGTCACTAAATTGTTTAATAGTTTGCTCCGCTGCGCTAACTGATACTGGATTGAAATTATCCTCTGCATATCCTAAACCCATTGATAATGCTAGACTTGTTGCTAGTATTCCTACTCCGATTTTCTTCATTTTTCTCCCTCCCCGAAAAAAAAGTGTAGTTTGTGCGCTTCTCGATTGTCAACTTAACGTTACCATAAGTTTCTAGTTTTGTATACTATTTTTCTGTGAAATGTTATTAAAAATATCAAATAGTTAAATGAATGATCGTTTATATGTTTTTACTGTCTTAATATATAAAAAAGAAGTGAAATTATAGTAGTTCAGATATCTCATTGACCGCATACATTAAATACGCTAATACATCATCCGTATAGTTAATTAAGAAATAGCCAAAAAGACCGCAAAAAAGAAATACTATAGATAATTTTCTTGCACTAGAAAATATCGCCCCTATAAAAAATAACACTCCAGATATGATCAAAGTAATAAAAAGAGCTTTTAAACTTACTTCTCTCAATTTGTCTATCAATTCTTCACCATCCACGTTGTCAGCCATGTTCATAATTTTATCTTTATCAATAATAGTATCAGTCGCCTTTTCATTTGATGGTGGAATGACGATCCCTTCTGTTTCAGCATGAGTGTAATTTACAAATCCCATAAAACTAATAATTACTGCTAGTGTTACAAAGACTAATCTATAAATTGTTAGATTCTTAGTCATATTAATTTCCTCCCCCTAAATAATGCCTTGGATCAACCGCTTTACCATTAATCTTAATTTGCAAGTCTAAATGTACACCTGTTGAATAACCTGTCGTTCCCATCGTTCCAACAATATCCCCTGCTGTGACAGTATCGCCAACTGAAACTAACCTTTTAAGCATGTGAATGTATCTCGACTGAATACCATCTCCATGATCAACTGTAACCATATTCCCTGCTGACTTGCTGTATTTAGAAACAATAACAGTTCCATCAGCAATGCTAAAAATAGGATCACCAGCTACACCTGGTGTAACAGCTCCAATATCTATCGCATCATGGAAAGTGGAACATCCACTACACGGAGCAGGTCTTGGACCAAAACCTGATGTAATTCTTGTTGATATTGTAGGCCATATCCACCCATTAGCTGCTTCAATCCTCGGATAGTTGTCGGTAATAAGAGATTCTCTAAGTTCGTGTTTCCCTTCAAATATAGTGTCAAATAGTTTAATAATATTAATCGTCGTTTCTTTATCTAGTTGTTGTGTTACACCAAAGGAAGCTAAATAATCATAGAAAGGCTTTAAGTAATCGGCTGGAGGTATAACTCTTGTATTCACTTCCTTAACAACGGTATATTTTCCCTCTATTAATGTTTGCCACTCGTAAATATGCTCATAAAGTCCTTCATACGTGTCTGCTTCAACTAAAAGAGATACTTCTTCTACAGACTTTCTTGTTACAGTTGTACATGTCTCAATTCCCGTTTCCGGATCTTCGAAACAAACTTCTTCCTCCCATGTCCTAGTAATGGTCGAATCTTTCCACGTGAAGTAAGGACGCAAAGCATCAAATGTCTCTTCTGGTTTAGGTGTTATAAGGTTTTCATCACGATAATAAATATTGTCTTTAGAGATAGAATCCATCAATTCTTCTATTTCTTCGGATGATAATGTGTCCTCTAAATCTTTAATCTCCTGAAGAATTTTAATCATTTCAGCAGAATCCAGTACCCTTATAGCATTCCAAGTTGAATTCCCCTCATTAAATTCATTCAGAATCTCTTGATTATCTTTGTCCTCAAGATCATCTACATCAAAACCATTTTTATCTAGGTAGTTTGCTAGTGATGAAATCGCATCAGCTGAAGAATGTAAGTTACTCTCCCCATCACCGTCACCATCAACTCCGTACTGTTCCCAAAAAGCTTCATCCATGTTTAAAGGACCTGTTCTACCTTCTGTAGTACTATCATCGTCTTCTATGGAGCCCTCTTCATACATTGTCTCTTGATAATGTATCCCTGCAAGAATGTGCCAAGGAATCCCATATGTGCTTTCTGCATCGTAATAGGACTCTAGCAATTCTTCAGGTGCTTCCAGTAATTTGAGCATGTTTTCGTAATAATGAGGATCATTTCTCATTCGGTCAACACCAGCTAATACGCCCCATCTAAGCTCATATGGTGCAGCTTGTGCTTTTTGTTCTTGTGTTAAACCTTCATCCCACCTTGAAGCGACTTCATCATAAGTTTCAAATACATCTTCAAATCCTTCTAAATCCATTTCAGAGAAACCGAAAAATGCTTCAACCTGTTCTGTCGCCCCTGCTTTTACGTCTTCAGCTACAGTACGTGGAAAAGCATAGATCATCATAAAACCGAGCCATGCTAGTATGAAAACTAATAAGACTGATCCCCATATGGGAGCAGTCTTAATGAGTAAAGCTTTTATTCCCTTTAGCACTACTTTTTTAAAGAAATTTGCTACTATCTTTTTACCTGCATTCGCAACTTTTCTCTTAGCATAATTTCCAGCTTCACTTGCGACTTTTTTACCCAGTGAATGTGGATCTTGTTGTTGATTATGATTATCCATTACAACGAACCTCTTGAGTTTCGCTTATTTACAAGGCTTTTTAGCACCTGTTGTTGTTCTTGATTGTTTCTTTGGGTATTTCTTGGTTGCTCTTGTGATAAACGTCCTTGTTGATTTAATCTCCCACTTTGATTGTTATCTGACATACCTTGCTGTGATTGATTATTCATCTTTCGATTTTGACTGCTTTTAAGTGGTTGTTGCACATTAGACTGAGTATGATAAGGTGACTCATATTGATTTCCACCCTTTGATGTAGGTGGTGGATTCCCATTATCAGAACTGGCTTTTTCAGAAAAATAATGTGAGTTAATCTGTTCTTTATAATCGTGTATTTTAGAATCAAACCCTAATGCTTGAGCATTAATCGCATTATACTCTTCTTGTGCTGATTGTAAATCGGGATGAGGAGTCTGTAGTGCTTGTTGATGATAATCCATCGTTTCTTTTGCTTGGTTTATTTGTAGCTGTTGTTGTTGATACTGTTGTGGTTGTTGATGCTTATCAATATTACTCAGTCCTCCTATAGACTGTTGGTATTGTTGTTTAGCTTGAGTAAAGTTGTTCTTTAATCCATTATGATGGGCTGACCCTTCACCGTATGAAGCTTTGGCTTTTTCCAACCTTATCTTAGCCCCTTGAAGCGGTGTTTCGATTTCTTGACGTTTACCTACAGTCTCATCATGATTCTTCCTTAAATCTGTAAGGTCATTTACTTTTTTCATGGAATTAGCTCCATGTTTTCCACCAGTCATTTTATTAACAGCTTTATTTGTTACAGCAACTGTTTTCCCTGCAAGCTTACCAGGTCTACCAAAAGCTTTTTCGCCAATCGCTCCTGCTTCATCTTTATCAAATAGTTGTGCTTTGTCTCCAAATCCGACTCTTTCCTTTATTGATTCGCCAATGGATGAACCAGCTTTAAAATCTTTAATTGAATTAACGGTGTTATCAACTCCCTTTGCAACACTGTTTCCTACTCCTGCAAAAGCATTGTTGCCTGTCTTTGCTCCTATATGCACACCCGAAGCGACATTACCAGACATCATCCCAGAAGCAGCACCGCCAATAATCCCCCCTGCAATCATTCCACTGCCTTTTATTAGAGAAGAGCGTAATAGATTACCTGCAGTCGTTGGTTTTGAGATTGCTCTTGAAATACTATTACCGTTTGAAACAGGTAATCTTGAAGATCCACCATTATTCATTGACTGAAGTTGAGGCCTATCAAATTTCCCTTCATTTCTTCCGCCTTGTATCTTATTGTCAAGGGGATTGGGATTCTTTGAACCTTTCCCTAGAATACCTGCCATTTTTCCAATGTTGGAAAATGAATTAAACCCAGTCGTCGTTCCCATATCAGCACCTATACCACCGCTAGACTGTATTCCCGTAAACGCACCAACGATTTTATTAACAGTATTCACCACGATAGGTAAGCCACCAAAGTAAGCAAAAATAACCCATATTGATATATCACTTACATTTTGAGTGAGATAGAAAAACAATACTAGCGCAACCGCATGGGCAAATTGCATAAAAATGTTACTTGCTGTTTCATGTACCCACAAAGTGAAAGCTTGTCTCCTTGATGGGAATATCAAGCTAATAATAACGAGTGGAAATATCAAAAATAAAATTGATAGAATGATCATTCTTACAGCATATTGAAAGTTTAAAGTGAAAGTCATCAAGAGTGCTGCAAATACTAACATCGCTAACCCTAAACTTTGAAATTTTGTGATCGCTTCATAAGACTCTTGTCCTCCCCATATCGAATTTAGAAAAGGACCGATATTAATACCGCTGTTAGTTGCAGTATCATAAACAAAGTCAATCATCATGTAGTTGATATTAAACATGATTTTCCATATCTCAATTCCAAACCTTAATGCTATTACAAGAAGAAATATCCCTAATAAATAATCTTTTAGTTTCGTGCGAGAATCTCCACTAAAGTTATTTAAGAGTAATAGTAACCCTACTAAACTGATTAAAACCACAATCGGGATTGGTGTGATAGATTCAAACCCTTTGTAAAGGGATAAAATTCCATCAAAATACTGTTCAGGAAACACGCCATATACTGATGCCTCTCTTTTTCCCATAAAACCATCAGTGAGCCACTTTTCATCTCCAGATGCTATTTTATCTTGGAAAACGAGCTGTGACACGTCTTGAGCACCAAATACATCTATAAACCAATTCGCAATGGAGGTGAAAATGTTTGCGGTAAACCGTTCACCGTAACTCGGTTCTTCCATTTCTTCTAATTGAGATTCGCTTATGACAGTTGCTGAAGCACTTCCCGTAATACTAAAGGTTAAGAACAAAGCACATAATAACTGAATCCATTTCTTGTTCAATTGAAACACCTCACTCTAGCTCACTAGATCATTCGGATCAGTTGTAAATAAATTGTATTCTTCCTGTGTTGAATCAATTTTTATTATGCTAGATTCACCATCAATTTTAATGATACCTAGCCCCTCCATTGCTTGATGTACTAAAAATTCCCCTTCTCCTTCTGATAGATCAAGTTTCCCTTTTATCTCTTCAATGTCAATTGACTCTTGGCGCAGTAATAATTTAGTAGGAGAATTTTTTAAAATCCCCATTCCTTGTGCTAATCGTGTAAAGACTTCAAACCCTTGGGTAACTGCACACATAGATGTATTGAAAAACCGCACAACTCGGAATTCATTTTCCAGCCATTGTGCGGTCTCTAAATCTTCCATTGGAATTTGTGCTTCATCTACGACGACTCTTTTCTTTTGTTTACGATTCTTTTTAGCAAACTTGGTACTTTGCCACTTGGTTGCGATAAACATCCCAAGCGGGCGCATAATCTCTTCATCTAGTTTGTCTAAACCAAACCCGAAAATGGGTACATCCGTGATCTTTACTGTACTCTCTGTGTCAAAGATGGCTTGTGATGGAGCATCCCCATGCTGAGTGAAGTTTTTTAGTAACTCAGCTGCACCTTTCGTATCAGGATCATCTTGAAGTAACAGATATAAATCTCCTAATTGGGGCATTTTTTTCATTTTTCCTTTTAAGTCAAATGATAGTGAACCATTGTTACGATCAGCTCTCGTTGCCTCTTCCATAAGACTTGAAGGATCTTCAGTTATGTTTTTTTCCTTGTATAGTTCACGTATCTTATTATCGATTTTAACTTTTACTTTCCCCGTTAACTCATTCGAATCCATGATACGTATCATTTTGTAAACAATCGCTCTAGCTGCTTGAACGGTTGTTTCAATATTTACATACTGCTTACCATCCTCTGCTTCCTCTACATCAACATCAAAGAAATTGATTTTATGCTCACTTTGTGGAGAGAGGTCTATATATGGACATCCTACTCCTAAAATAAATATCCTATAGTCACCTTTTGGATCAATAATACATGTTTTAATTCCACGATGCGCTGAGCGATGTGTAAGTGTCATAACTGAAAATGTCTTACCACCACCCGAACGACCTAAAATTAACATATTGTGGTTCATAAGGTTAGAGTGCCATCCATCGTAAAAAATCGGTCTACCTAATTCATCATTACCCCATACAATTCCACTTCTATGGCTGATACCACCATTACCAAAAGGGAAAAGATCTGCAACGTTAGAAGACTCATATGAAAAGGTATGCTCTTTATACATAAAATCATCAGCTATTGGCATAATGCTCTTTAAGGCTGACAATTGCTTACCATCAGGAGACCGCATGATAATCCCTTTTCCCGCAAATCGTCTTACAAGATTGTTAGTATACTTTTTTAATATTTGTAAATCTGGACTACTACAAACCGCTTGAATACTAACTCTAAATGGCTTTTCAATATTTTGTCTTAATCTACGTTGACGTTCCCTTAAATCAAATAATTCATCTCTTAATTTTGAAGCCTTAGCTTGATTCTGTTCAGTGTGTAAATCAGACTCAATCCCACGTATCCGTCTTGCGATTTGTTCTAACTCTGTAGGTGTATCAGCTGGTTCAATATGAATCGCTAAATCGGTATCACCTTTACCGAATTCACCTAGTATTAATGGATCTAGCATTCCTGCCCATGTGTTTCCCCCGGTAATCTCAGCGAAAAAGCTTCTAAAATACCTTACTGGCTCCGTTGTACCACCCACTTCAACCATATAATCATTCACTTTCCCATGAATCGAATCATCAGAAGGCAAAGTTTCTTTAATTATTGAAGGCGATATGAAGTCCACTCCTTCAGCTTTTGTTTGACGTATTGATGTTTGCTTCAATGAGCGTTTATTTTTATCACTCTTTTTGTTACCTTTGGTTTGCTTTTTATTGTTAAAAGTTATTTTCACGATACCTTATTTCTCCTTTCCTCTTCTTCAATATCTAACATGAGTTCAGGTGTTAAAGATGATTTAAACTCTGAAAAGCTCCCCATACCGTTTACATCATGTAACCGTTGATGAATACTTAAATCACGGTTTAACGTCTGATAGATCATATTGTGAACACCAACTGAATCGAGTCTAGTCACACCTATGCCAATTGCTTGAAACGACTGATAAATTAAATCTCCCACTTCATCTAACATGTTTTCAGCCAATTCTTTCGCTTCTTCGTCAGTCATTTTCATATTCGTACCACGAATATTTTCCAAAAAGTTATCAACGGTTACATTACCCGTTGTTACACCGCTCTCAGTTCCGTATGTAGACGGATTAAAGCGAAGGATAATATAAGAACTATACTCACGTGTTTTACGCTCTACAAAGCCTTTTAAATGCTCTGATACACCTTCAGCTGACTGTAATAATTCAGGTGTTAAATTAAAGTTCTTACTCGTTCCCAAGTAATCATTAACGTAATCATTCATATCTAGGTATTGTGACTGAACTAATAAAGTAGCATGACAAGGTAACGTATTCATAGCAGCTCTAAAATTCATCCAAACACCTTGACGTTCGCTTATAGACATCATTTTTACGTTAACAGGTTCAACTTCTATTACAATGGAATACGTGCCATTATGGAGCTTTACAAGCCCATCTTTAGACATATCTTCATAGTTTAATAGCTCTTGTACGGTTTCAGCTCTTATGTCGCTCTTTTTCTCTTTATTTGATGCTTTATAATATAAAAATCCAATTAAGGCTATTGAAACAATAAGACCAATTGTGCCAAAGTCCATTAACTCTCATCCTCCCTTCGGAAATTAATACGTTGATAATAAAAAACTCTCCGTCTTCTTTTGAGGGAGAGTTTAGTCAGTATTAGTTGTGGTAACGTTAAATTGGTGCGATTGTCTTTGAAATATGCTAAAACGATAGCTATTACAACGGGTATAGCAAGATGAATACGACTAAATACTATAGAGTCGAATGGTAGTTTTGGATATATATTTGCGATCTGATCCACTACAATTAATGATGGTGCTATGAACATCAATTTAGAGAATGATAATGGTCCAAGTATCTTCTCTTCTAAACCACTATCAAAAGGTAATTCATGATGGTTTCCCCAGCTCATATAATCTATTCTCCTTTCTAAAAATAGTAAAAAAGAAGGTAGAAACTCTAGAATCTCTACCTTAATTTAATCTAGATTTCAATGCTAAATAGCCCAAAGAGAAAGCTCATAATTGCCTCAGTTTTGAATGAGAACAATAGCGCAATAATGAATGAACCTAATCGGACTTTCATGTTTACAAGAGCTTGAACTGAACCCGAGAACCACAAAGAGGCACCTATCCATACGATCAAAATAAAAGCTACAACAATAGCAACTTCACGAATTGTACTAATTAATTTTGACCCGGCTTCGTCCACTTCTTTGGTAATGCCTTCTGTATCTGGTTGAATACTACTTTTAATAGATGCACTCGCATTACCTGGTTCGAATACAAATGCAGACCCCGCTATTAATACTGCAGTTAAACATAATAAAGACACTAGTTTTTTCAACATGTTATCTACCTCTCTTTTTATATTTTTTTCTAATAATTAGTGCGATCTTGCTATCAACCCGCCTATAAATCACCCCCTAAAAATAATAAAAAGACTATGCCTACATTAAGGATGAGTAGGCATAGTCTTAATAACATTTCACTAAAGCTATTAATTTTAATTGTGACTGGAAATTTAAATTTTTTCCGTGTAAATGGATAAAAAAATGGTACACCTCCATGCCATTTGTTCCCTGTGACAATCATATCTCCAATCAGATGCGATAATATCCCCCAAAACAGTCCATAGGCAGGATATAAGGTGATTTGTAGTGATATTGATACTATCATTGCAACACCAGTTACAATAACCGCAAATAACAGTGTATGCGTTATTGTTTTGTGACCAAATATTAGGTAGATTAAGTGTGATACTATAGGTAACTTTCTACCTGCTGTTGATTTGTAATGGTCTATATCAGGCAATAGACTTCCGATTAATACAAAAATCATGAATATAACCGAATCTATTAGGCTCTCTTTTGGCATATACCCCGTACCTTGAATTAGAAGTATAGCAACTAAGCCAAATGTACCGCCAAACAGTTGATGTGTTTTAGCTCTCATAACTTAAGCCTCTTAAATCTCGATTCGACTGGCTTTAATTTACCATCTTGTTCTTTATAAGTTCCCTTCCTTTCATCTAAAAACGTTAACAAATAGATAGTAATGATAACTAGAGGTATTACGATGAAAAAGCATAGTAATATGAATAATAAAGGCTCTCCAACATATTGAATATATGACCTTAAATTAGGTGGGATAGGTGCTGACCATAATCTTTCTATCGATGAAGATCCAAATATGATAACAAATGTAATACCAATAATTATTCCAGAAATAAATACAAATATAGCTTTTTTCATTATTTCACTCTCCATTTCTTTTCTGCTTTCAAAAGACTAATAATATTATTTCTAGGTTTTATATGTCATCTATAAAAAATCCCTAACATTTTCACCACAGCTTATTGCAAGTAACAACTCTTTTCCTCCTCTCAACAAAAATAGCAATAATACAGATAATCCGTATCATTGCTTATGTGTATAACAATGCACCGTGTGCCATAATTGGTTCAATTCCAAGAAAGTAATAAATAAAGTACAATATTACTGAGGCAGTTAATATCGATAAAGTAAAATGTGTATTTAAGTCCTCATTCCACCAATTTTTCAAATCATTTATTAAAGCCTTCAAGTTCAACAAATGAACAATAATTCCTGCTACTACAAATATACTAACTAAATCATCATAATCATCATCAATGATGGTAATTCCACTATCTTGTACCAAATAATTTATTCCTCCAAATAGTACAAGAAATAAACTAACAAAAGATAATATTAAGGAAATTATACAAAATAATTTTTCTTTTTTTGGAAAATGCCAAGCTAGTCGGTAACTGACTACAGATACCAAAAATAAACCTAAGAATATTGGAATTGACACTTTACTCCTCCCCTCAACAAAAAAGCAATAACACAGTAAATCTGTATCATTGCTGAACCCCCCACTTATCAAACTCATGAAGCTAGAAGTCTTCTGACAAAAAAATAATAAAAAAAGGAAACAATACTAATAAACCGCATCATTACCTTTAATTAATAGACTCCAAAAGAAAGAACTCTACCTTGTATGCTGTACCACAAATCAATCCACTTTTCTGCATCAGTAGCTGCTTCTTCTAATGTCATAAAAGTTTTCCCCTCAGCACAAGAGCAAACTTCAGTAAAAGAGGGGTGACTCAATTTGTACCTGTACATTTTTGTATCCCGACTATAATATATTCTTCCATCGACTTTATGCCGTTTAAATCTCCATTCCACAGGAGATAGAAAGGGCATATCACTTAATGTTAATGGATGAAGTTTGATAAGAACCACTCCTAACTAATAGCATGGACATAGCCACTAGACTTCTTCTTTCTTGATTTAACTACTTGTGAAGATTTCAACATTTCGACTGGTTTTTGATCAGAATTAGTGCTTTCATCTAAGGATGTATTATTTGACTCCAAAAATTCATCATGTTCAATCCTTAATTTTTCAGGTAGTGTTTCGGCTAATTCTTTGGACAACAATGGTATGTTACGTCTGATCTTATAGAAAGGACTCGTATCGCTATTGTTCTTTTTTAGGTCAATTCGTTGGATTTTTGTGATAAACCCAAACTTTTCAAGTGTATTCAAGTACTTAATTATGCTATTCTTACTGCCTTTTTTCATCTTCATTTGAATTGTTTGCATGTCAACAGAGCAATAATCTTTGTTATTGCAATATCTCTTCAAAAGGAGATACAAAGCTATTGCTTCCGCTCCCATGATTGCACCCCAAAAATCGAAAAAATAGTTATGGACAAAAGAAACGTCTTCTGCACAAGCCTCAACATACTTTCCATAATCATCAAGGTTCAGTTGCTTGATTTCGTCAAAGCTAATCTCTTGCTTTTTAAAAATAGGCACTTGAATATGCAATACTTTCCCGTCTCTATTGACAGGAACAATATTGTATTCTCCAGTCGGAACATTCCGATAATGTATGTACCGATCCTCTCTGTATTCCATTGACAAGTCTCCTTTCTAGTTACAATGGTAGAATCCAATGAAACCTTCTATTAAGAGATTTGTACATAGTTTGTCTGTTCTTGTACATTGCCATCTGAATTTAGTTCGGTCAGTAAGGTCTTTATAATCTCTGGTAGTATAAACTCCGTTGAGGTTAGCTTTTTTAAGCTTAATTTCTTTTCAGGATCAATTCTTCTTCTTGTTTTCAAGAAAATTGCTAGAGGAAATCTAAATGTCTCTCTTTTGTTTCTGATAAAAGCACGACATTTCTTAAGCAAGCGATGATGTTTGTTCTTACCTTCTTCAATGATTTCTTGAACAACATCAATTGTTCTTTTCTGGTTTATTACGTTCTCGATCTTTTCATCAATTTGTGTTTCCTTCTCAGAGACGTTAGCTTCATGAAGTAAACGAGCTTTTTCTTTATCCATGTCAGCTTCTTCAATCACTTTTTCATCAAGCTTAATTTCTACCTCTGATTCTTCTAGTGCTAATCCATAATTGTTACAGAAACTCTCAATCTCTTCTTTAGGTACAGAATACTCCATAACCTTAAGAACACTACTAATTGATTTAATGAAATGATATATTTTGGCTGGGATTCGGAAAGTATTTTCTTGTAGGTTTTGAATTTTTATGTAGATGTAGGAACTACCCATAACCTTATAATCGCTTACATAATAGTCTTCTCCTACAAATTTTTTCACATCAAGAATGGGAGCAAAAACACTAGCAATACCTTCAAAGTGTGTTTTTTTGATTTTGTGTTGTAAAAATTCAATTGTTTGTGCTTCCCAGCCAGTTTTTACATGAACAGCAAAGTACATTACAACTCCACATCCTTTTTATGACTTTTAGTGATCTTTTGTTCTCTAATATTACAGAGGTACGTTCGAATTCTTTGTTTTTTTAAGTGTTTTTCAAGTGTTTTGCCGTGTTGAAATGGGTTTTCTATATCTTCACAAGTAATTTTTTTGATATGTTCGGTTAAATTCTCTTCGGTTACTGTACATTTCCTTTCCTTTTTGTTATTTTCCACAACGATTCGGCTCCTTTCTCATTTCTAACACAGGCTATTAGGAATCTATTATTACTATAATGTTAAATTGTTACTGTTTCATTGCATTATGTAGGTAAAATGTGATAAATTAAGTATGTGTGTACTGCTCAAATCTAGCTTTATGAGTATATTTTTTTTTCATTTTTATTAATGAACGCTCGTTTATTATTTACTTTATTTTACATTTTGGCTATTTTGTGGTTCAGTTTCATAGAATGAAGTCCAAGGAAAACCTAGAAATAAAGCGATATTCTTCGCTTTTGGGACTGATGGAGTCTTGATTCCTAGCTCTATCTGACTGTATGTTGATCTTGCAATACCAGATTCAACTGCAACTTCTTTTTGTGTAACACCAGCTTGCACTCTTAGTTCTTTAAGCCAAAATCTAGGCATGTGTTTTCTCGTTTCTTTTACAGCTAATGTTTTTATCATAATCACATCCTTTTGTTACTAAGATACTAACAGAAACGTTTAGTAACATTATATATCTTTTTGTTATCTGAATCAAACTTTTTCTTGTATTTTTTTGCTATTTTATGAAAATTATTAATTAAAACTTTAATAGAGGTGATTATAGTGATGGATGAAACCAAAGATACCATTCAGGAACTAGATAGTATTAAGCCTATCCTGGCAAAAAACGCAAAGTATCTTCGATTGAATAGAAAAAAGGATGGTTTAGATGCAACTCAGGACGTAATTGCTAGTTACATTGGTGCAAGTAGGGTGTCCTATGGAAAAAAAGAAATGGGTGTTAACTCTTTCTCACCTGAAGAACTATTAAAATTGGCTCACTTTTATAATGTTACAGTCGATTACTTGATGACGGATCATTCAAATTCTAATGAAGCTTATACTAATACCCCAATTAAATCTAATCCTGTTAGTGCCGTTGAGGTTACTCCCACTAATAGTAATAATAATGTTCTTGTTGATGATCACGATGCAAATGAACTATTAAGATTAATAGGTTCACTTGATAAAGACAATAGAAAAGAGTTAACAAAAGAGATATTAAATTATTCTAGAGGTTATGTTGCAGCTGTCATGAAAAAAAATGATTAATCAATTGAATAGAAAAAAGAACCTGCACCTTATAATAGTGCGGGTTCTTTTGCGCAAACCTCATAAATTTTCTTCAACAATCTAGACGCTTCTTCACTTTCATTTTGTTTTTCCAAAATTAAATTCAAGCTGGGTATTAACTCTTTTTCTTCTTCTGTTACATTTGATACGAATTGTTTCATACCGCATCTTCTCCATTCATTGTATTATTTTCATCTATTATTCAAGTGTAATTGCGCGCAAAGGTTTCGTTTTCCCGAATATCTTGAAAATAGAAACCTTTCTTATAAATGCCGAAAGACGACACCAATTGGTATCGTCTTTCAAATATGATTCATAAGATTAATTTATGAAGTTATCAACCTGTAGGATGAGGATCGTCTCCTCCGCTTTTCATGATGATTTCATCTTTTGGTTTTTTAATTTTTAATTCAAACGTGTCGAGATCGGTACTTGCACTCACAGATGTTGCACTCATCACTAAAACAAATGCAGAACAAGCTAATAAGAGATTCTTAATTCTTTTCATTTGTCCTTTTCACCTCCTGATAGATTTCCTGATAGTAAATTGCATTTACGGCATACTCGTTTTGACCAGCGCTTAGTAGTGCATCGCGAGGTAACATAGCAAACAATCTGTTCCCATTTCGCTTTATATATATTTCAAGCGACATATACAAATACATAATGTCACCTGTTGCAAGCCCAAGTAAATACTTGTGAAAAGCCTCGCTGTTATTTTTAGCATTAAGTAGATCAAGAATTTCTAAGGCTTCTTCATTTCTATTTTGCTTGATCAACCAATACGCTTTGTTTTGTTGATGATAAATTGTATCAGGAGCAACCTCTATTCCCCAATAAATCCTGGTTACTTCTATTTTCCCGTGCATTAAGATAGCAACATCGTCCATACCAATTTGTTTATATATTTCTATGGCTTTCTCAAAATTATATATAGCTTTTTGGGGATCTCTAAACATGTTAGATTCTCCCATAATAATACAACCCGAAGCGATAAATTTTAAGCTGAAATTTGAATTTATTAGTATGTCGGAGTGTTTTTCTGCCTCATCAAAATTACACTGGTTTCTTGAAAAATATGATTGCATCATTTCATGGATTCTATAATAATATGACTCGCTTGAAAACGCTTCTATATCAGAAGTGATATAGTTCTCCACTCCAGCTAGTGTATTATAAACATCATTAAAACATGCCATATTATCATAGATATTTGCTAGCACTAATTGCTTGTATATGTATGTCCCATTAGTGGTAGTGTTAAATTTTATTACTTCATTTCTTAATTCTATATATTTCGATTCATCAATAATGTTACCATTAATAGCATTATTTTTCAATTTAGTTATTCTATTGAATTCTTCTTTTCGTTGTAAATTTATATTAAAAAGAACCCCCCACTCTTGTAATTGTGGATTCTTTTTATAAGATAGCGCTCTTTCTGTTAACGTTCTAAGAGCTTTTAAGTAATTATTCCGATCACAATAGTCCATTGCATCTACCAGATACTCTGGTTTTGTCAATGTATCGATATACTCCAACATGATCGTTTTTTCTTTTGAAATACCAGCCATATTGTCTATCGTCCGTACAACATTTAGTACCATTGGAAATTTGCAATGTTTACTTTCGTTCAAAAGGTTATGGAAAAAACTCTTTGAGTATCCAGTAGCATTTCTTAAATCCACTTGTTTAATACCATGTTTTTCCATTAAATTCATTATAATAGAAACTGCTTTTGAAACTTTCCTATCTAGAACCATTTCCATTTGCATCACTTCCTGATTGATATTTCGATCTATTAAAATTTTAAAATAATTCCATAGCCAACGAATTTCGACATATAATTACAAGATTCTACATAAATTATGGTTCTGATGTCTTAATATTCCATGGTATATTCGACCTACATTTTAACATATAATTATTTGACTACAATATTTGTTATTTTGTGATTAATCGGCATATTTAGGTGTTTATACTACTTTATCTCCTTTTTCCTCTGTTTTTCGGAAAAAGCTATAAACATATTTATATTTTCAATTTAGTAATTAATTTGAATTAACATGTATTCCAGCTGTCATGAAACAAGTTTACTAGTTACTTTTTTCTAAAGAAAAACCCGCATCTATAATAGGGGTAGCGTCAGGAAAATGCGGATATACAAGATAAGTTTATACAAATATACAAAAAAGCCTAATTTCTCGCTATTATAAGTGAGAAATTAGGTTTTAGTTACTTACATTAAAGGGCCCTTCTGAATAACAAAAGTGTGTTTAAACTATGCATTGGAAAGATTCTCGATCGCTTGAACAGCTAGTTCCAATGCTTTAATCCTTCTTTCTAAAAGAGTCCTTTGAGGACTACCTGCCTTTGACTTAGCATAACTGTTCTTAATTGATGGGAATAAACTTGCAAGAACATCATTTGCTTCCACTAAATCAATTTGGGTATAATGATGAGGTCTTTGATACCAAACGTTTTCTAGTAGAGCTAATCCGATGCAAACAGCTCTGAGCCGTTTCTTTACTAGAGTAGTATTTGCGCCTTTCAGAGTCATTTGTGATAAGGCATTTTCTAGTTTGTTGATTGTCGATTGTAATGATTTTATTGATTCTAATTTATCTATATTTGATACGTTCTCCATGTGTAATACTATCCTCTCTTCTTCAAGAATATGGCCCGTCTCATGAAGAAAGGGACTTCTCTATTACAGATAAACGATTTTTAATGTTCTAAAGCAATGCTGTATGTCCCCTCTTCTCTTGTTTTGACACTCCCACCCCAAAGAGGCAATCTGATACCTTAAGGAATCAGTGGGATTCTCGAGTGATTAAACCGAAGTGCATTTCTGCTATCAGAGTATGTCCTCAAGATTAGGGTATGCCATTACCCTTCCTAAGACAGTGCTTATAGCATCTTAGGCTGATTGACTATTACCATCAATCACAGGTGCATAACGAATATTCATTGCACCAACTCTATCGCGATGTGTTTCAAACCCACACGCACACTTATATTTTCTGTCTTTGGCTTTATTTTGCTTAGAACAACTAGGACAAGTTTGTGATGTATAGGATGGATTCACATACTCAACCTTAATTCCAGCTAAATTCGCTTTATATTCAATGAATTGTGCTAAACGATAAAAAGACCATGTATGTAGATTCTTCTCGTTTTTACGGCTTGTTCTTGCCGTCTGTCTAATATTCGTCAATTGTTCTATACGAATGACAGAAATTTGATGATCAATTGCGAAATTAACAATGGAACGACTAACTTTATGATCTTGGTCTTTCATATATCGTTGTTCTTTATCATTGAGTTTACGAATGGCGTGTAGTTTTTTTTCCTTGCCAAAGCGTTGTCTTTTCTTTCTGAAATAACGCTTAACATATTTATTCTTTCTGCCGTTACCAAAGAATTTAGTATTTCCATTATCTGTTACACCTACAGCAGGAACTTTTAAACCTAAATCAACCCCCATTACTTTTGTTCCATTCCTGTATTCATTAGATACAGTGACAGAAATTTGCGCGATCCATTTGTTTGATTTCTTAGTGATACGAAGTGTACCCAACTTATGTTTTAATAAATCAAAATTACGATTCTCTTTATCTATCAATAAAGAACGAACAGGTACTTTTTTAGCTTTACCGTTCAACACTAACGGCAGATAGATATGTTCAAAATCAAAAGAGTAGTTTTGATTATTCCATACACAAACAGGCTTTTTAAGGGTAGGGATGATCTTGTATTTACTTTTCTTTACCTTAGTGGAAAATATACTTTTCGCATCTTTAATGGCTTGATTTTTCACAGCACTAGGGAGAAAAGAATCTAAGTGTTTACTTGTTTTCTTTGTACTCTTCTTTTCTTCCACCATCTCTGAAATGAGTGTATTAATTGTAGAGATATATTCATAACTCATTTTGGTTAATATTTCGACTTGTTCTCTCGTTGGAAGCAATTTTATTTTTACAGTGATTGTTTGTGGCACGGTTTCACCCCCGTGTTTATTGTTGTTCAACGTATCTCTTAATTGTTTATATCACGGACTTAAAGTTGGCAAAGCATTAAGAATTAAGTGAGAGTGATCCTTATCTCACTAAATAGCAACAATTTGAATATCCAATTCATCACATATTTCTTGAACTAGCTGCTTAAAGCGTTCTTCAACCTTTGTTTGAAGGACTACCTTTAGTCTATACCGTTGACAAAAAACAAAATGATAGTTAATTAATGAAACAGTAGTTTGGGTTCTTCTATATGCTTCCATAGTTTAATTTTATTAGTTTCAATGTTTTACTGCAACAAATGTAGCGGAGCATTTCAGATACTTAATTTAGCAAAAGCTACTCCGTATCTGACCCACTATCATCCGACACCTCAAGGAGTGGGATTTCCCTTACCTTACTTGAAAATGTGTAAGAATATTAACTTAATTTGTCCTACTATCTTCTACTTTCAAGTTCATATACAAATAATAGACCTTATTTTAATAGATACCTTTTTTATCTTCCCATTTATTTTTTTAAAAAACAATAATAAAAGTAAAATACATTTTTTTAAGTAGGAGTTATCAATCTTTGTATATATAAATAAGTCAGGGATATAAAGGTAGTAAGTAATCAATATATATAGATAGAGGGAAATTTTAAACATAGTATACCCTTAGAGCCACAAGGGTTTCAGAGGTTCATCACAAGGTTCAATATACAATACCCACAGTGTTAACAATGGAGAAAAAATATTACTAACAGTTAACAAACCTTTTTAACTACTATTAACAATTCACAAGAGTTTTAAATAGAATTATTAATAATTAACAAGTAATCTAACATAATTAATGAACAAAAAAATACAGCCTGTTTTTGTTAATATAAGCTGTATTTGTAAAATTACCCTAATTATATTAAAGGTAAAACCCATGTTTTATGGTGTGTTTAAATTTTAAACATGCTAAATACCCCTCCATTACTACGTTTTTTCTGAAGGAGAAATTCATTATATTACGATTTTTTCTCTACCCGGTGAGTATCTCATTGAAAAAATTTGTATCAATGGACCCAACAGCTTGATCATCATTAATATATTCGATGTCACGCCTGCTTAGCCAGTCTTCAACTGCAGCTCGTAGCTTAGTTCTATATAGAGCACCTATATTATTGATTTTTTTAGATGTTTTTTTAATATATTCCTCTATTTCTTCAAGAGCTACTTGCGTGGTTTGAACCATGAAGTAGTACCGTGATTTGTCACTTACAATAGTTTTGGCCACTTTTACCACTTCTTGTTTATATACCGTTTCTATATCACGCTTGTCCCGCTTTTTTAATGCAACATTTAACGTGTATAGTTTATTAAGCGTTTCTTTTCTCATTTTCGCTTCGTTCTCTCGGACTTTGTTATAATCATCATTTATTTGTACGCAGCTCTCATTAAATGAAACTGAGATGCTTTTGCATACTACTTGAGTAATGGATTTCCGCACCCTTGCTACACGGTCTGCTTTTGGTTTACGCTCCTTTACACCGTTCATTTCAATATTTAAAACTGGTTTAATAGTTTCTAAAAATTGTCTAACACGCTTTGCACTTCGATTTAATCGCTCCTTCAGTTTGTTAAAAAGGCGGGAAAGTGCATACTCATCTACTTTTTCAAATCTTTTACTTAGCTCTCTAGTAAGACCGTTCAGCCATTCTAGTAGTAATGTAATACCTCTTGAATCGCTTGATGCGACTAGGTCTGGTAGAACTGTAGAACCACGAAGTATATAAGGAATCCGAAAATATGAGAATGGAATTTTCGAATTTGTAACCTGTTCCTCTTGTGATTGGTTATATAATGCATAATTTCTAATGCGATAGACACTTTTATATCCTACAACTACTTCTTCTATGTACCCATGCTCACGGAGATAATTAAAGCCTTGATAATATGTACTACTTTTTAAACCTGACTTCTTAGCAGCATCTTTAATCTTAAAATCCTCTGATGTACATCCAAGATCGTTTACTTCAAAATGAAGATCAATAAATACAGCCTTAGCTGAAGCGTTTAATTTACTAGCAGTCTTGCACCCTATTAATTCGTCTTCGCGTTTCATCATTTTGAGGTCTTCGAAAAAGAATTTGACACCGTTGACCTTATACTTCTGCATATTCTGCATATTCAGTCGTCTCCTTTTTGGGAAACGAAAAAGAACAATGGTTTACCATCCGTACATTCGAGATTTCTCGAAAATTGGTAAAACATTGTTCTTATAAAAAGCTTGATAAATGCTTCAAAAAATATTAAAATAGAGAGGAAATTAATATTTCTTGAAACATGAAACTAACTTTTCTAACAAGTGTTTTACCGTAGTGTGGTTACGGTTTAACGGTTACACAGTGTTGGCGCACTCTGTAACAGTCGGGAAAGTTCTTTTTCATTTATCCGAACTATTCTCTTGTTATCTATGATATACTTATCGGAACATTTTTGCAAACACAATTTTACTAGAATAATACAAAATTCTGTGAAGTTTAAATAAAAAATTGTTTTAATATACCAATTTGTTGTTAATTTTCACCCACGTAAACCTGCGATCAAACTCCTATTTTCTGCTTCATTACAGTATTTATCTTATATCTTCTCAAAAATATAAATTTAGTAATTTTTTATTTGTAACAGAATATTACCATTTGAAAATAAACGATCGTTTAAATCACATTAGTAGTTAAATTTTTTATTGGTTATTTTTGTGATTGTAGATTGATAAGGTAATCCTAGAAATTTTTCTTTGAATTATGAAGGCATTGAGGTAAGCGTTATGAGGTCGGTTCAACTATTATCGTCACGGGAAAAAACAAAAGTATTATCCAAAATATCAAATCCCACCACGTATATTTTATTTACTTTCATTATCACAGCATTTATATTTCATTAATATTATTTAGATTATTTTTTACCTTTATTTTTCAAATGCCTATATCTCATACTTTTAATACTATTTTTGCTAGTTTTAAAAATTGTAGATATTTCCTTATCAGACAATCCTTTATCTATCATATCTCTTACTCTATTAGCATCTTCAACAGACATTCTTTTCTTTTTCTTATTAATCGTTATTTCTTCTCCAACATTACTCCAAATTAAACCATTTTTTATAGAACTTATAGTCCTATGAGATACACTGTACATCAAAGAAATATCTTTTGTTTTCATTCCACTATTTAACATTCTTTTTATTTTTATTACATCGTCTTTAGATAATATTTTGTTTGAGCTTAACTTGTTTTTTATAATTTTTGGTTCAACATCAGACCAAGATTTTTCTTTTCTTATTGCATTTATAATATCGATACTAACTCCTGTCTCATTGGAAATTTCTCTTGTTGTTATTCCTAAATTAGATTTCTTTTTAATTTCTTTAACCTGATCAATATCAACAATTCTTCGAGGATGATTCATCCCTTTTTTAGCTTCACTGTTTTTCATTATAGCTTCTTCTGTTTGTTTTATGCCTAAATTACTTTCAGCAATTACCCTTCTATTGTAACCAATATCCCTATCGCAGCATTTAGTTTTATCAATCCAATATTGTTCTCTAGATATTATTGAGTCCTCTTTTTCAACAATTTCTAATATTTCAACAATAAAATTAATTTCTCCATACTTATTCCATGAATTTTGAAGATAGCCATTCTTATGTTTATTACCTTTTAATTCATTATAATGAGCCTTCAACCTTCTATACAAATCAACAGTAGATCCTACATACACTTTTTTATCAACAACGTTTTTTATTTGATATACACCAATTTTTTCTTTATATTTTTTTAAGTTATTAAAATTAAACATTTATTCACCTGCTTCAAATTTAGTAGTATCAGATGGTGGTTTAGATAGTACACTCATATCTAATAAATTTCCAAGTGTGACTAGAAACATATATTATTTCTCTGTTGAATTTTTGTTATAAATTTTTATGAGATACAGTATATCGCTACGGAGCTGAATGTTTTATAACTACTTCAGTAATTAATGCCTCTTTTATTGATTCGGTAATTGCCTCATTACATATATTTTTTTAAAAGGAGTAAAAAAATGAACATACAAATTCAAGATAACTTATTGAAAAAGCTAAAAGAAAATCAATTCTTATGTACAATTTTCACGACAAATGGAGTGCCGATCAAATGTAAAGTAATCTCCTATGATAGCTTCACAGTGCTTGTTGATGTCAAAGGGAAACAACAATTAATTAATAAGAGTGGTATTTCTACTATAATATGATGATATTATTAATATAGAATTGGTATAGTAGGAATGAATGGAGGAACATAAATGGCGCATAAGATAACTCTAACTGGAAAGGCTACTAGTGAACTACGAAAAATGAAAAATAGAGATGTATTTACTTTCGATATGAAAGAGAACGGATCTCCCCAAGCTCCGAAAGGGTTACCTTCTTCTGAGTTTATTGACTATACAGTTTTTATTAACAAAAAGCAATTTAATAAACTAAAAATTGAACAAGATGACTTTCAAAATCACAAGCTATTAATTCAGGGTGAACCTACGCTTAACGTCCCTATGGATGAGTGTCCAGGTGAAATTGGTGTCGTTTGCTTTCAAATTCAAGTTCTTGAACCGAAAAATAAAAAAGAGGTTGAAGCGATACCAAAAAATGCCCCAGCTGGCACTGAAGCATATGAGGATATTGGAAAGATTACGATACCTGATGATTTTCAGAAAACGGCCCCTAGAAAAGAGAAATTGGCTGAAAAGATAGCTTATATTGATAATAATGGTACGATTGATGAGCCTATATCCATAGATAAAAACACATATATGCTAAAAGATGGGTATTCTCGTTTTCTAGCTGCAAAAGAAAGAGATTTTGCCAAAGTACCTGTAAAGTATTAAATGACCGACTATTTACTTAACTCCTCTATATTAAAGTACATTTATATATCGACTGAAAGAAAATATAATCGCTTTTGTGGCTCACTCATAATCCAATTAAATGTATACGGCTTATTAAATGTAAACTCTTTACCTTTACCTTCCTTGGAATGTTCTGTTCTGTACACTTTTGCTGGTTCAATTTTATATCCATTATAAATAGGAAAATCTTCCCCAGTAGTACCGATTGAACTAGGATCAGTGTACGCTCTTCGATTAGCCAACATATGAAATTTACATACATTAAACCCTCCCTCTTGCTTTAATATTTCTAGTCTTTTAATGTCCCGATACGAAGATATTCTTCCAGTATCAGTTGGATCACCAGATTTGGTTGTATGCTTTAGTTCAATTGCTCCCTTAACGCATTCATCGGTTTTATGGTTTTTTAAAATACAAGTAATATCTATTATTATTTTTCTATCTAGTCCTTTAAGCTTTTGAATAGGATGCTGAGAGTTAATATGAAATGATTCTTCTTCTAAGTAACAATGTAATTCACCATATTTTTCTATTATTCGCTCAAAATAACGTTGCAAGGAGGCTTCATTAGGTGGATTTAATTTCCCATTATGAATGTAAGTAATCAATAATTTCCAAGATAGATCAAGAATTAGTTCCATTCTTTCAGCAAGAGTTAATTCAGTTAATTTTTTCATGTTCATCTTTCCTTTCATTTGTCTTTAATAAAATTGATTATTAAAAATATAAGATCTTCAGAAACACTATTGTATCTAACCTTAAATAATTTTCCTTACTTCTTTGGTTTTTTAGAACTAATTAAGCCTAATTCCTTAGATGCTTTATTTCCTGCCTTTGCTATTTTTATAGCTAGCTTCTTATCTAACTTCATTTTTAATACCTCCAATTATTATGTCTATAAAACATAGCATCGCCTTTTTTCTGATTATTTAAACTTGTCATACATATCCCCTCTCCCCCATAAGTTTAAAATAGGTGGAATTATGGAATTTTGACTCTGAGAAAGATAGATTTTGGAAATAATCGTTTGGGGGAGAGAGGAGATTGAAACATAAACCGATAGCTCCAATATTATTTGAAGAACAGAAACAACCCACTGTTAAACGAAAAACTTCTACACAACGTCGGACGAGATTTGATAAAGTTGCTGTTATGAAATTTCCTGTGACTGAAGAACAACATGTGCAACTGAGAAGGCAATATCAATTTTTAAAAAATCGTATTGATGCAGGATCGATTACGGAATTTCTAACAAAGTTGTTAAGGTTTGGATTAAAACATCCTGAACTAATACGTAGGTCAATACCCTATAAAAATACTGGTACCTATAAAACTGTTAAACCCAATCAAATTGAAAAGGATATGATAACTGACTTGTCAATTGAGTGGGGACTTTCGGAGAGGCAAGCACTACAAAGGGTGATGGTCTCGGTGATTGGTTATCTGCAAAGAGGAGGACAAATCAAAAATGAAGAAATTCAGCCGTATAGACCTTCTAAATAACTCTGTGGTTGGGAATACTGGTGAAATATTCAATCGTCTGTTTGAATCTAAGTATGTTCGACTGGAGATTTACTTACCTACTTATGATTTAAAAAGAGCTCAGGTGTTTGTGATGACGGTTAATGATCTCATTGAAGATGAAGTAGACGAAATATTTACGGTAGAGAAGCTAATTGTACTCTTATATAAGGACTTTTTACGGCAGGTTGAAATGGGGATGGATATTCATAAGCTAGCTAAAATACTTGAATCTAAAATCATGGAACGGAATGATAATGATGTTGCTATCAACCATTATTTAGAAACAAAAGAAGGTATTAGTATGGATGATATTAATCGTCAAATTCAAAAAAGAAAGCAAAGAAAAAATGCTTTCAGCTTTTTAACGCTCAGAGTCCTCAAAAAGTTTGTCTTGAAAGGTGAAGTATTACTCCATGACTTAAATGAGCTGCATCCAAGTATTCACCTATCAGTTGAAGAACTAATTGCTATCCGTTTTAAAGATGTCATGTCTAAAATCAAAGCAGGTGACTATACGATCCTTTCAAACATCGTAAGTAGCTTAACTGCTGACTAATATTGATGTTAATTGTACATTTCCAAACATTTATGATATTCTAATCATAGACAAGCAATATTTGCATACAATAAGAAAGACCGTAGGTGCAGCAACACCAACGGCCTAACAATAACGATTCCTTCAGGAGTCGGCTATATCATTGAAATAGACCGCCCTCATCTTATCAGGAGACAAAGGGTGGTCTATTTGTTGTCGTTTTTATTGAAAGACAGTATCGAAATAACTAGCCCGCAAAATGCTACTGCAAACATCAACGCTTCAAATACCGTCATACGCCTCACCCCCTTTCAGGGAATGAAGCCGACCACCCTTAGAAAATTCGCTATTGTATTCTAATTATACCATAGTTTGCCCATTTTACTGAATTTAAGAAAATTAGGGTTATTTTGTTCAGTGTCCTATCCTTCTTCTTTTGCACAGGTTTTTCTTTTTAATTTTCTTAATTGATCTTGTCATGTAACTATGAATATAGCTATAAAAAAAATTCCTTTAAATGGTCCTTTTCTCTCTTCTTCTCCCTCTGCTTTTTGAAAAATCCCCCCTTCCTTATATCCAAAAATTAAGTAAGTTATCTATTTGGTGATTTTAATAAGGGGAATTTCATTTACGATGTATATTTTTAAATACTTTTAGCCATAATGGATAACAGATAACCGTTAATTGTTAACCGTAGGAGGTTTAGATACATGGGAAAAATGCAATTTGCTCAAAAAATAGACCCTAACTTAAACGAAAACTTGTCTAATTTAATCGACCAATACGTAGGAGACGGTAGAATCAAAGAAAAAGGTGAAATAGTTAACTTGATGTACGATGATCACTTATCTCTGGAAAATAAGAGGAATCAGTTATCTAACGTTGAAAATGCAGATGATTTAGATGGTCATTTAAGGCGCATTGAGGAGCTATTCAAGCAATCTGCAATATCATATCATTCAAGGTTAGATGTTATGCAAAAAGAGCATAGCGACCAGGTACAACACTTACGGATGAAAATTACAGAGCTGGAAGGTGTAGTAGAAGTTTATAAAAAGCAGTTAACTGAAAAGACCATCGAAATACATGAACTGAATAAGGATAGAGAAAAATTAAGAAAAAAAATATCTAAGTAATAGAAGATATGGGAGAGGGTTTTAAATGATTATCACGGTTGAAAAATGTGGAGATAGCCTTGGTATACGTATACCTAGATATATTGCTGAAGAAATGTCAATTAAGCAGGGTTCTGAAGTAGAATTAATTTCTGATAAGGAGTCTATCATATTAAAACCACAAAAGAAAACATTACCACACTAGGGAACTACTTCTAAATAAAAAGTAACAATTTCAAATTATGATGAAAAATATTATGAACTTAACTTTTAGAGAATTTACTATTATTAAGTTCTTAATTATCAAAGGAGGTCTAAATTAATTGAATAGTGTACGAGATCTTTTAAGTGAATTCTGTAAAAAATTCGATTTGTG
Organism: Cytobacillus sp. IB215665; assembly: GCF_033963835.1. Lineage (NCBI taxonomy): Bacteria > Bacillati > Bacillota > Bacilli > Caryophanales > Bacillaceae > Cytobacillus > Cytobacillus sp. IB215665. Next base: position 18,367 of record NZ_JAXBME010000018.1, on the reverse strand, counting down.
TAGAAATGATTTCTCTTATTCTTATTTACCTGCCCCACATAATCCTAATCCCCTTCCAAATGGAGCTGTAGGTATTTACATATTTGAAGTAGATTCGGTATTTTTAAAAGTAGGTAAGGCTGGAATGAAAACGAAAGCACGATTTAACTCAAATCACTATACCAAAAATGGTGGAGATAGCACCTTATTCAATAAAATTCTTTCAAATAAGGAATTTTTAAAAAGGAATCTAACCGATAATGGATTAAAGAAGACAGTGAATGGTCTTGATATAGATAATACAACGGAGTGGATAAAAGAAAATATACATCGACATGAGATTACATTTTTGACAGAGAAAAAGACTACTTTAGACTTATTAGAGGTATTCATGCAATACTATTTGGAGCCTATTTTCGAAGGTAGAATAAGTAATTGAAATCATATTTGACTCCGATAATAACTATTTTAGAAGTGGTTACGCTGTAATGAATATATAGAGCATGTAATAATATTAGTAGAAAAAGAGAGCTTAGAAAACTAAGCTCTCTTAATATTTGAAAAGGAGTGCAATAAGTTTTTTATTGCGCTCCCCTTTTATCATTTGGGTGAAAATCCTCTTATTTATATACTTGCTTCATGACCTTCTCTAATATATTTCGTTGTTCGTCAAATATGTTGTAGTATTTCTTTTTCAAAACATCGAATTCTTCTTTTCCAGCGTGTGTTAATTGATAGAGGTACAGCCGTTGTCTCTTACCTTTAATATGAACTTCTCTAGTTAGAAAGCCATCTTCGGTCATTTGAGCAAGGGTATTTAATAGTGTCGAAGGGGCTGGTGACCATTGTCCGCCAAGAGTTTTAAATTCCTTTTTAAATTGTTCGCTATACATAGTAATTCGTGTCGTTAGCAAAAACATAATATAGAATTTCACAAATTGAGCTGCACTCATGTTTAGTGCAAAGCGTTTAGGTTCATTAGACTTTTCCATATTATCCCTCCTTATGATAATTATATCATAAATCTACTTAGTACTATCTCAGAATATAAAATAATAAGTAGGTTCATAAGATGAAAAAAGGCCTACAAATGACCATTCAAAAAGGGCAACTCTTTAATTAATTAAAAAATCGTATATATTTTCATATTAACTCTTTTATTCTCTAGTTATCTTACATATTTAGCCTTTTTCTAGTTTGACATATTAATTTTAACTTGACCTAAAATCAATATATAGTATTAATTGCTAAATTTATAACACTATATATTGATTAGTGTTTTTTTGTGCCGTATAATGGAAATGCAATCAAATATTGTAGTTTTTTACAATATGTAATAACTATTTTTTTGAATAAAGTTTATAGAAAAACACAAAAAAACACATCTGACTTTTTATTCGACAAATATGTTATGGGTTGTGAGTGGGTATATGTGAAATAATCTAAATATTTTACCACAGCACATTATTTAATTTTTTGTATTCTTGGAAACCAACTAACCCAAGTTTACAAAAAAGCTAACTATTTGTAAACCACAATGTGTATCAAAAGTGATCAAATTCAAATTATGTTCCCTTTCAGTTGGGTATATTTGATATAAGTAAGCTGTATGTGGTAGGTCTTTAAGTTAGGAGGATTGTAGTTTAACAGAGGTATTTATTTATTAATTCGTATCTCTTTAAGAATAGATTATTTTCCATTGCCTCTATTATTAACATAAAACATAGGGGGAATCTTATGAGGCAACTGCAAGACACTTTAGTAAAAAAGGGAAAAAAGGAAGAGCATCTAAAAGAAACACCACCAGGACCACGCACTATTGAAAACCTCACCAAGAATAGTACATCAGAAAACTTCCAAGAGGCTAGAAGAGAGTGGGAATATATAGGTAATATTCCTAACGATGATAAAGAATTTGTAGAGAATTGTGAGCTGTGTAACAGTCACATTTCTAAAGAAAATTGGGTGATAGAAAACATTCATACAAAGATAAAATTGAGGATTGGCTCTGATTGTATTAAAAGATTCATAATCCTTAATGGTACCGAGAATCAGGCTGACAGTGCTGCCTTCTTCAATAGAAAGCAAAAAGAATTAATAATGGAACACGAATTAAGAATTCTCTATAAAGAAGTAATCGAAACATCATCACTCCCAACAGCTAGAGTAGCTAATAAGTTTAAAAGAATGCTTACTGAATACCTTTCTGAAAATGGAAAGAAACGACTTTTAGATACTACTGATGGAATTGAAGAAGCGTTGCGAACTGTATTTAAACAGTCAACTATAAAACCAAGCACTGTTAACGAAATGAACAATCTATTTAATTATCCTAAATACTTTCCTGTTCAGAGAGAAACAAAGAAATACAGGGAATACAAGAAGATTAAAGAAGGAGATACATGGAGAAGGCGGAGCAAAGTTACCGCTAATACACTATCTAAATCAGAAGCGTATAAAACAGACAAATACTGAATTATTAGCATGAATAGCTAAAAAATATTTAAATAAAACCAATAACAAATATTTTTAATATTGGCTCTGTTAAACAATAATGTTGATAAATAATTAAAATGGGAAGGACCTACATTTTGAGGTCCTTTCGTGCTTTTAACCTACTTTTTCGCCACTAATCAAGGCTTTGAAGTAACTTTCAAATATAATGTTATAATCGTATTCATTATCAAGTTCGGTATGCTCAATTGCTAATCTCTCACCACTGTTAAATTCAATGACTTCAAAATAAACCATATTTACTCCGAACATTTCTATCTGTCCTAGACACTTGTTAGGATTATAGTGATGAACAATTACACTTGAATAATCGTTTTTACTTTCTTCGTTAAATATAAGTTTTTCGGTATCTATACCATACTTAGATAGAAAGCTCTTCTTATTTGTAATCCATTCAAAGAAATCTTCTTTCATAATATCCCCCCTATGCCTGTTGGTATTTTGACAATCTTAGCATTATATGGAGTTCTTTTTCTCAAACATCACATGATTTTTTGACACCACGAAGCCAATACTTTCAGCTCAATTTAAACACCTCTCTTGTTTGTGTATTAGGTATTGATCACTTAAGAGAAACCATGCTACAAATTACCATTTAAAAAAGGCACCTATTCAATTAATTAGTGCCTAAGCTAGAATTCTTTTTCAATATGAACCAAGATAAAATCAACTATAAAATATTTCTTAATATCAATCAAACAAGAATGGCATTTGCAGCTTGTTGTCCCAATGGGTTGCTTATTATATTACCATTTGTCATTCCATCCTCATACCAGTATTGAATAGTTTCATAATAATCATCGACTTCGTTTTGTCTTATACCTACTTGCTCTGGTGATCGTATTGCGTTCATTGTTGAAACCATTGTGTCTATATCGATTTCATTATTGTTATACATCTTATTTAAAATCGAACGACACTCATCAACAGATTGTTTCTTTGATTTATTATTTCGTAGTAATGTTAATACATGAGAATATTGATTTTTAATTATAGGCTCAATTATTTCTTTTCTTTCGTTGCCAGTAATTGCTTTAATTTGAATACCAAGTGATCGACCGATATTGTTATATAATAAATGGATATCATTGCTCAATTGGTTTTTATTAAAAAGTATGGCGCCTTCAACATAATTCCTGTACTTTATGAAACCAATATCATTATTATAATGTTGAGGTGCATAGATATCTGGATGAGTTTCTTTTATTTCAGGGAACCCCAATCCAAGAACTTCTATTTTTGATATCTGTTTATCAGATAATCTCCTTTTTCCATCGTTACTCCACATATATAGTTCCTTTTTTATTTCTTTATTCTCATTTGCATGACGGACCACAAATGCTTCGTATAGAAACCCAGCAATAGCAGGCATGGACTGTCCAGCTAGTACAGCCAATCCATCATTCTGAATTCGCAGGACACCTGATGTAATTGCATCATCATTAATTTTATTATAATACAAAAATTTCAAGGCTTCTTTTCTATCCGACTTTGAACAGTCATTTAGTAATGTAAATCTGGTAGGAAGGATTTCCGTTGATAAGATCAGTCCTTTATATTTATTCATTGTATGTGCTCCTTATAAACATTATCAAATTACTCCCTCAGTGCAGTTGGTAAATACCAAGTAATTATTGAAGCCGTTAAGTCTATGGTTATTATCTTTCTTTATTGTACAGGAGGTTTTGGATTTTGATTTTTTTCAGAAGTGCGTCTGTAATAGTTACATACTCTTAACTAGATTTAATATATGTATTCGTTAATTTTTTAAATTCTCCTACTTTTTTTGCTTACTAGAAAAAGTCTTAGGGTTGGCAGGGAAGGCTTGATAGAAAACCAAATTACTCTTTTTTTAAAAAAATAGTAATAGCTTATTAAAATTAAAGAAAGTGGCTGCTATAGTATGTAAAAGCTTAGAAATTAGAAAGGAGGTATAAGCAAATGATTTTAGACATTGATATTGTAACAGCTCCTATCATATTTGGAGGTTTGGCTGTAATTAACTTAGGTGTGAACGTAATTAATAATATGTTCCCAGATTTTTTTCCATCGATAGGAACGTTTATTAGAAGATTTTTTAAAGTGACCCTGGTGCTTATTGTTAAATTACTGAGAGTTTTCAAGAAAGCTAATTGGATCTTTATTACTTTATTATTAATAGTCATAATAGCTCAACTAACGTACATTCAATCAAAACTACTTACTATGTAAAAAAACAATAGTTCCAATTCTTCAGGAATGAAAAATTGGAACTATACATGATTAATTACCTGACGCCTATTTTGTTGTATTATATCTATGTATATAGTTAATGCCTCGGTTAGAGCATTTTCATAGCCCCCAACATTAATATGGACAATCAGTGTTACTAAAGCGCTCTTAGAGGAAATTATCTTTTCACTTACCTACTTATGTTATTAATAAATGCAAAATATAAAAGCCTTTACCCATTAAGGAAAAGACTTTTTGATGTAGGCTGACCAAACCCATCCAGTAACAACTTATGAACCTCCTCTTATAAATGTGTGGACATGACACATAGGATTTGAATTTTTTTATTTTCTCTACTAAACGAACATACTTTCGTATATAATAAGTGCAGAGGTGATACATTTGAAAGATCGTGGAATAATGAAATGGATGCCAGCATTTATACAACCTGAGCATATGAAGATGATGAAAAAAGCTCAAGCCGATTATTATAAGGTACAGCAGCCTGTCTTAGATGAGCATGAGATAGAGGAAATAAATAGTACAATCCTAGAGGCTATGGAGTTTACACAAGAAATGACTGTGACATATTTTGAGAATGGAGCTTTTAAGCCTTGTATGGGGCATATTCATTTTGTGGATCAGCTCAACAAACATATAAGAGTAATGGATAAATTTGAAGAAGTACACCGAATAAAATTCGAGGATATTATTAATGTCCAGATTATATAGTATAGAGAATACAAATATTAACAGTTGCATAATATATAAATACATCAATGATATTTACTCCACGAAAAAACAGCCCTGCAAAGCATGTGGGGCTGTTACTTTAGGTTACTAAAGCTGAATAAGTACACTCTTTTTTGTTCGGATTTAAAAGGAGAAAAGATGCCACGAACGCTAGGTGTACAATCACAGCAAACTTCGTCAATATGGGCAACTATGGTATAATTGGAATACAATAGCGAATTTCTAAGGGTGGTCGGCTTCATTCCCTGAAAGGGGGTGAGGCGTATGACGGTATTTGAAGCGTTGATGTTTGCAGTAGCATTTTGCGGGCTAGTCATTTCGATACTGTCTTTTAATAAAAACGACAACAAATAGACCACCCTTAACGCTTTAGCCGAGCGATTGGTGGTCTATTTTGACTTATCAAGCCGACTCTCTAGAGAATCGTCTATTGTTAGGCCGTTGGTGTTGCTGCACCTTCGGTCTTTCTTATTGTATGCAGTTACTGCTTGTCTATGATTAGAATATCATAATTGTTGGAAAATGTACAATTGATTAGGATTATATGAACCTTTTACTTCGAAATTCTACGTCGTTTTTATATTCTTCCAATCGCTTCACCCAGTCATTTTCATCTAATCCTGGGGGAAGTGTATTCTGCTCTTTTAAATATAATTCCCAAAGCTCATGCTTTGCTATTCGTTGTTCCTTTTTATGTTGTAAGAGGTTTACTAATTCCTGATTGGTTTTTGTTTCTTGTGAAATAATCTCAGCAAATTCAGGTCTTCTATATCGGTTCCATGGTTTTTCTAATTTTACGAATTTGGCTAATTTCCACTTTGGGACATCACCACATGCTAAACTTTCAATCACATCTTCTTGTGACCACATATAATCATCCTCTACATATTAATAGTAATATTTTGCACAACTAAAATACTCGTTATAACTGCTAATATAAATACCTCAATTAACTAATGAGAGTAGAAATACATAAATGTTTATATACGGTCAAATGTACGGTATTCCATAAATGGGATAATTTGATAGAATATTAGATATAACAATAATATGAGGTGGAAATATGGATGAATACATAATCAATAAACAAGGTGCAAAGGTTTACAAAGATTCAAGTAAAAATGAAACGCTCCCCATCCCAACAGTAAGCTCGACAAATGAAAAAGGAGTCGTTTATGAAGTTCTTTCGGCAGGGATACTTGGGGATCAAGGAAGAATCCCTATTGTAACTATTAAAGGTGATAATGAAAATAAAGCATATATATTGCCATTGGATTTGTACGCATGGGTAGAAGGATTGATGATGAACAAAAAGGCCGATGTTTCTTTATTGCCTTGTAAGGTAGAGTTTGGATGCCTTTCAGGAAGGTATTATGCAGAAATGCTTTAATAATTAATAGGCGCTTATGAGAGCATCTATTTTTTGCATAAAATTCTCGCATAAATCTTTTAAAACATACTAGTAGGAATATAAGCTTTCTTGTCGAATTGGGATTATATATCCATTTATGAAAAGGAGCTGATACGAATGATTGATCCAGGTGGAGGTACAAGACCAAAGGATCCAGGAGGCGGCAGACCTATTATTACAGATCCAGGTGTTGGTGGAGGGCACCATTTAGATCCGGGTGGTGGAATACCTACCCATGCTACGTTGTAGATAATTGCGTCAATACATCACAGCCAGCTGCAGTTGGTGCACTGTAAAAGGAGTGAATATGTTAATGAGTTCTGATAGACCACTCCCACCAGGAACAAAATAAAAAGGAGCTGTGTTGCTACAGCCCTTTTTTTATTTTAATTCAACTCCATATACGTAACACATCAAATTCTTCTACTATAGCAACATTCTCTACAAGAAAGAAAGGTTCCGCTTTTTCAAATAAGAAAAATTGGAACCTTAGCACTCTATGGCCAGAGAGTGCCTATCAGGTATAGGTGAAACCTGATTAATAGTATTTTTCTCTAGACCATCCTAATTATTCAAACTAATTAATCGTTGACTACTTTTATAATATCCTTCATGAATTCTTTGTTTAATCTTTTTTCCTCTTCTTCCAACCTTTTAATTGTTCCAGGAGTATATACTTTTTGAGCAATTTTCAACTTTTTATCATTGAGAAAACAAATTAACATATCATCAAGTTCTGTGAAGCATATGTTTTCTTCAAGTAATATTCGTTTCAATCTTTTTTCTGTCTTTTTGCCGACCTTTTTTAAATCAACAACAAACTCGCTATTTTTTTGATGGTATTTCACTAGGGAATCGTATATATCACAAAATAGGTATTCAGCTTTAGAAAGCAAAGCACTTCCTCCTTTTAATAAGAGTCTGTGCTTATTATTTCCATTAAATCCAATATATAATTATTGGATAATCTATTATTGTAAGTAAAATGAAATACTTTCTAATTTCAAATTGAAGTGTCTATTCATATTCAAGAGGTGTTAAATCAACACTTAATCATCAAATCAGGTAGTAGTTATATTATTTATCGTTTATTGAGAAATAATTAATATAACATCTACAGATCCGTGGTCCTCTGTATTGTTGTCATTCTCAACCGCTACTGGGTTCGGTATCTTTCTATTCGGATCATATACAAAAAAGATAATAGTCCCATTTTCTACATCTTTATGTTTTTTATAATGTCTAATATCAGTAGTAATTTGTGATTCAAGTTTAGCTCTTGTAATATCCATTTTTAATTCAACAGCAATTTTTTCCCTTTTTAAAATAAAGTCAATTAAAGAATATTTACCACCATTACTAGTAGTCGGTTCTTCTGGTAGAAAATCATCAAAATGCATAGAAAGTATCGCTCCAAAATAGAACTGTAAATCATATTCATTTCGAATTGTGACAGATTCAACATTAGCTTTTCCGTGTGGGTTACGTTGAATGGAATTAGCGAAATGTTTGAAATTACGACAAATATTAATAATTGACTCAAGAGTTTGGTTTTGAGAAGAAGTATTTAATAATCTGCTTTGTTCCATATATTTACCTTGATTTATTTCTTTAATAATTTCTTTTAGTGCAATCAACTGATTATTAATTCTTCTCGCAGCTTTAGAGCTAGCTTTTACTATATATGGTACTCGGAAACTACCAGTAATTTCATTTATTTTACTAGTCTCCAAAAATTGTTGGAGAACAGTGTTGTTACTAAACAAGTCGTTTATTACGCTATTATTGACCTCACTCCAAATATCAATTTCAAGATCCAAGTAAGGTAATGTCTTTCTTCCACCTGGTTTTAGGTCTTCTAATAAATTTTCACCTTCTCTTTGAAGTGCATATAACCTTGTTAATGTTTCTTCTTTTGTTTGTACTAAATAACAGTCCATTGCATTCTCCTCTTTACATTCTTGTGGTATATTGTATCGGTTCATGGTTAGTTTTTTAGCAGCCTCTAATTCTTTTGTTCTGAATGCTCCTTTTCATAACGATCAATGATCAATTTCTTTAAATCATTCCACAATTCTAATGTTTCATTTATTTCTATTTCAATGGTATTTGTACTTGGCGTATTCCAGTTATTTATTCGTTGTTGAACAGAAACTTCAGTTGTTTTATCCCACATCGAAACGTAAAAAGTTGTTATGCTAGGATTTGGATCTGCGATATTTGCTATAATCTCTGTTACTTCATCCAGTCTATTTAAAAATAAGTGAAATAACTCTCGATTTTTCCCATCATAAAATGGACCTTTCCTCCTATCCCAATGAGAATATAAATGATCAAATAATATAGCCCAGCCATCATGTACTGTATTTAATTGCGATGTTTGTTTGTCTATTTTTTTTAAATTCACAATGATGTGATTTATCTTCATCATTTCCTCATACTCATTCTTTGTTACTCCATATTTCAACTCCACAACAACTTGATCATTGTTTAGCTGTTCTTCCTCATTTTTCCCATGGTTAAGCTGTTTTTCCTCAACTAGGTCTTTGTTATAATTTTCTTTTAATCCATATAGTAGAATTACCAACCCTAAACCTATAATAGTAGAACCATCTCCAATAGATTGAGTAAATAAAAAGTCTAAATTCCATCTAAAAACCGCAATAATTATGATAGTACCAAAGAGGATAAGAGCAATTAATAGTACTCTGTTAGCATATTTTTTATGTTTAGCTATCACTAATAAATCTGAAAAGCTAATTAGAGCAGCAATAATAGATATAAGAGTAACTACACTACCTGATACTTCGATTCCTGCACTTCTAATGAATCCAATGATAATAAATACTACACCCAGACTTATAACAACAACAGCAGATTTGTTTTTCATCCTATATACCATTTCTTTCTTAATTTTTTCAATGAATATATTACCGCAACGATCAGCTATTCAAAGGACCCTTTTAAGTCATCACCATAAAATAGCCCCTCTTTATTACCGAAATCAACCGTGTAAGAAGTTTTTTCACCACTATTGACCTTTACAATAACACCTTTTTTTCCTGCATATTCACTTAAATAATAGTAGTCCTCAATATCTGTTGATTGCTTCTTGGGTGTATTTACTTCAACCTGCTGATTCAAGCTGAAACGTGGTTCTTTCTCTGTTTGAGGTTCTTCATCTATCACATCAAACATGTCAAGTTGCTCCAACTTTCAACCCTCCTCTTCTCCCCACACTTTCTTTAATGCTTCAACTGATACCTCTTCCATTGTCTTTCCTTCTTGCTCCGCTTTTTCTCGGATAAATTGCTTCATTTTTGAAGGAATGTAAATCGTTAGCGGTTCAAGATCACTATCTATTAATATACCACTAGGTTCTTCAAATACCTTCCCACTTACTACATGCTGTTGTAACAGCTGCATAAACTCATGATGCTTTCCTTCTATATATAGTGGTTTGACTTCAACATTAATGTAGTTATGATCCACGGTTAATCGAACATTCTTTGGTCCAGTTGATTGATAAAATGCTTCAATTATAGAATATATATTGGAACGTACATCATAGGGCTTCATGAAACGAAATGTTGCATAACCTTTTTTCGTACTGTAAGCCTTATCTTCAAACGTGATACTAGATTCAAAGCCTTCATCAATGGCTTCTTGTATACTCATAGCTACACCATCTTGAGAAATGATCTTCCCTTCGTCTCCATCTACCTCCATTAAACGAGCATTTATATTTGTTTCAGGGTTAATGAAGGATTGAAACAACAAGTAACCTTGTTCAGATACGAATTGTTTCTTTTCACGTTGAGTAAGATAGCGCGCGTAAAAATCTGACGAGAGGAATTGTTCTAGATCCTCTTCTGCTATGAAGTATTGCTCTTTTCCACGGTGCTCTAACTTTTTGGCTGGTATCGTTCCATCGTAGATGAATGACATTAATGTAGGATACTTTAGGTTGATTCGTTTTGAAGCTTCAAATGTAGAAATCCCTGGTTTCTTTAATTCAGCCTTTAACTTTTCTACTTCTTCCCTTTTAAAGATTTTGGTTCTCCGCATCTTCCATTTTGAATGATCGTATACAGGAGTGAGCTTCCCCTCTTTCACATACTTGTAAATCGTTGCTGTTCCCCGTCCTAAATATTCAGCAACTTGTTGAGTCGTAAGATGCTCAGATTTATTTTCTTCTAACATATCTCAATCACATCCTTTTTATAATGTTAATATACCATAACTTAAGGTATTAAATATATGTAATATAGCATACTTATATTATAATATGTATTTAATATATCATCAATTTAAAACTAATATAGTAAATAATAATAAATAAAATAGAAAAATTTATGTAATTACTAATAGTGCAACAAATGGAGGTTTTTTTGCACATATGATTCATATACTTATTAATCTGTTATAATTAATATAGATATATATAGTTATAGATAATTAGATTTATAAATGACCGTTTATTAGAAGATTAATAGATTTATAGAAAATAAATTGTTGAGGTGATTAGATATGTTAGTTTCAAGTCAAGAAAATCAATTAATGTTACAAGATGAAAATAGAGATACACTTCATGAATTAATACATAAATTGTCAGACACATCTTTTTATCCAACATTAGAGAAAAAAATAGACCTTGCAGAAAAAGAAAATCAAAATTCATGCCATGACTTTTCCGATTATGAAATGATTTACTATTATTGTCATGAACAAAAAAATGTAGACGAAAAGAAAAATCGTTCTTCAGGTACTCGCCAGGAATATTTGAGAGAGCTGCTTACATTCGCAACAAACATGGTGAAGTATGCCAGTGAAATTGATGTAGATATAGCTGATGTGAAAGATGAATCGTTGTTTAAAAGCTTGGAACCAAGACATATCAAACGGTATCAAGACTGGATGATTCATAAAGCACCTGCACTTCAAGGGAAAGAGAAGTATTCAGCAGCAACCATTGCACGAAAAACTTCTATTATAAGAAGCTTCTTGAAATTTTTATATCAAAACCAATATTTAAACGCTGATTTAACGACAAGGCTTCAGTCAGCAACTGTTAGTGTAGATGAAAGACCAAATAGAGATCTGGGACCAACAGAAGCACTGGAGTTATTAGATTTCTTTAAACAGGAGCAACACCCAATTCTGTTTGGTATTCTACATGTATTAATCACTACAGGAATCAGGAATTCTGAATTATGTTCAGCCCGTGTTTGTGATGTTCATTATGATGGTACACGAGGAGAGTATTATTTGCGCATTCATGGGAAAGGAAATAAGAAAAGAACTGTACCATTAAAGAAAAAGGTGTTTGAAAGCATTGTGGAATTTCGTAGCATAAGAGGATTTGATACCTCATTGGATTCTAAAGATGAATCTCCCCTCTTTATGACAAGTGGCGGAAAAGCTTACAGCAATACTTACTTATCTCGTTACATTAATAAGGCAGTGACTAGAACTGAATTAGATTTTGTGATTAATCGTCCGAATCCTATCAGCCCTCATACATTCCGTCACTGTTATGCGATTATTTCTTATCATAGTGGAGCTGATATTTATAAAATAATGCGTTCACTTGGTCATGAAAAAATCGAGACAACGATGATTTATTTACAGAAGGAATTTGAGAAGGAAGACAACGCGGTGCATTTGTGGGATCAAGGGTTATTAGCTGAGTATGTTTAAAATGCAAATTGATATTATAATTAAACCACTTTTTAGAAATACTAATAAAAAACGAAGGTCCACCCACAGTTTTAGCTCCCTATAGATAACGGCTAGGATATGATCGAAACAACCGTGATCTGTGACGTTTGCGGGTTATAGTTCCCTATAGATAATGGCTAGGATATGATCGTAGTATAATAAAGGTGTAAGATAAATCGGTTATAGTTCCCTATAGATAATGGCTAGGATATGATAAGTGAGGGTATTGGATGGAAGGACAAGTAGTTATAGTTCCCTATAGATAATGGCTAGGATATGATGATCCTAACAATAAAAAAGCTAAAGTGATGGTTATAGTTCCCTATAGATAATGGCTAGGATATGATACGTGTGCCAGAAATGCCTATTTATTAACTTTTTGGATGGTTTTCTTTTCGAAAAAATAATTTTTTTGCTTGTGATTTTCAATAGTTTTTTGTCTTTTTTTAAAAAACACATCAACAACATTTAAACTTATTCTTTAAGATGAAAATAAAAACACAAAGAGGAACCTTGTACATGATATATACAAGGTTTTTCTTTTACTATGCTCGTTTTTTATTAAAGGGCATTCTTTTCTCACCATTTACTTTTGAAATACTTCTACCTAAACTGTCTACTTGGTATTTTTCAATCAATTGTAAGGTTTTTGAACCTAGACCCTCTGCTCTCAAAGATCTATCATGACTTTCTATGGTTATCCCAGCCGTGCCAGTATGAATTGATCTATAATAACCCAACATTTCTGTGAGTTGTATTTTCTCTGAGCCCATTGTTTTTGCTTTTATCGTTCTTGATTTACTTGGTACAACTTTTATGAGGTCATTTGGATATAAACTAAATTGAAATGTGTAGCTTTCATCAATAATAGGCCACTCATTATATGGTTTATTAGCCGCAATCGCCCTATTAGGTAGTTTGGTTTTAATCACATCACTTTTATAAATAGGTACAAAAAAGTATTTATTGTCTTTCAAAAATACATCACTTCTCACTATTTCACTATTGAATACGACTCCATTGCCATTATGAACGGATTGAACTATGTTTCTTTCTTCAATTATCTTTACTGACTTGATGATAGGTCCCGGTGCTCCTGACTTGGTGGGTTTTCTAAGCTCCTCTTCAAATGCTTTAGCGGGCTTATTATCATACTCCAATAACCGTTGCTTTATGGCATTGTATGTATAAGGGTCACTCTCCCTACCAAACATATTAAAGTTCCCATTTTTGTCTAACTTAATTTTTGAAAGTGGCGTTTTAACACATGTCAATTCAATCCCTTTTTCGCTTTTTCCAATATGTTTTCTCACTTTCTCTAAATGAGCTAATCCTGTTACCGATCTATTAGGACGTCTTGAAACAAAGATTGGCTGTAATTTATCTAAGTCTACATCAGAATAAGAATCCAACTGCATTTTCTTTAGAATTTCACCAGGATTCTTCGATAATCGAGCAGTTAATTCTGCACTAAAATGTTTCCATGGTCGTGGGAAATACTGAGCCTTACGACCTTTCAGTTTATTGGTTTCTTTATCTTGATAATAACGAGTGATTTTTTGGATGTTTTCGACAGTAATTAGTGCAATAATTACCGCATCAACAGCATGGTGTAGATCACTTTTATCTCTATCCTTGTTAAATCCCCATCGACTTCTTAAAACAGAGGTGAATTTTCCCTTAATTGTATGTATTTCAACTTTAGGGTCATCTCCAGAGTTTGTATGTAAATGATTTTTCAAAAAATTAGCCAAATATTTAGAAATTCCTTGTGTATCATGTAAATTACGCCTTAAAAACTCATTTTTTTCTTGCTCAGTAAAATGTTCTTTTAACAACTTATCTTTTTTATAAGAACTAATTTTACTATTTTGTACCCTTTCTTCAAAGGCATTCCATCTCTGCTCGTCATGTCCAAAATATTCAAAAGGGAGCTTATTTCCTTTCTGCATATTTTCATCTTTCAAACATACGACTTTATTTACATAAGAATCATCAAAGCTTCTGCTGAAGGGAATTATATGATCAGTATCTATATCACTAGAGATTAGCTGTTCTTCTAGTATTTCTTTATTTGTATATATACAACGCTTATTTTGTTCTTCCCATAATTTATATTTAACGATATCGTACCTTTTGGGATCACCAATCCCGTATTTTAACAATTTCTTTTTGGCTTTTTCATTCTTCTCTTGATTAGCTTTGTTTTTCTCTTGTATTTTCTTTCTTTCCTCAAAGGTTTTCTTTAACTCACGAGCTGTTTCTATATAAATAGCATGCGGAAGTCCATAAATTTGTATAATATTATTAATGATTTGTCTTGATTGTGATAAGGATCGCTTAATTACTGGGTTAGTAATATCTTTACCAATGAGAGGTAGTTTACCTGTAAATCCCTTGTTCTTACGCTCGCCTTGAAAGTTATAACCTGCTTTTTCACACGCTTTGTCATAAGTGAAACCTTCTTCTAAGAAAGGAGTTATTTTCTTTATAGCTTTCATCGATAAGTTACCAAACTTGCTAAAACTTAGCGTAGATAATGCATCTATTAATTGTTGATCATATTTTGTATTTGAAATATTTCGCTGGTATTTACCTTTACTATTTTTGTAACGATTATATAGATAATCTTCTATGTCTGTCTCATTTTTAAACATGGTAAGAGCATAGCTGAAGGTATCTAAATCTTGGTCAGTAAAGTTCTCGTAACCATTGATGATAATGAGAGCATCCTTCAATTTATGATATTCGCTTAACTTAATTAACTCAGTTGACTCTGCAGATGGTAATATAGCATTAAAATGTACAGAAGGATCTAGGGATAATAAAGTCCGAATATCACTATATGTCACTTTTTTTTCTTGTAAAGCCAGCTGAAGAACCTTTTTTCTTTCTTCAGTATTAAGCCCTCTCATTTCTGTTGAACTGATTATTCTAATTTCATTGATGGATTTTAATGCAATATATTTTTGAGAAGAGAAACATGCTTTTGGTGCTCGTTTTTCATTTGTTTCTAATGTACATTGACCTACCATTTTTTTAATTTGTTCTTTTGAGCTAAATGGACGTTGAGATGCCCAAATATTTATATATTTTTTCTCAAATTCAACTGAAGCATGTGTATTACCTAAGCTACGCTGCTTCTTAAAGATATGTATAATTTCATTTTGGAGATCTTCTCTTCCTACAGTACACACATAATTATTTGGTTTATTTCGTTTTTGTTTTGAAAACTTATCATCAAGAGTCATCATTTCGGATACAGTTCGGTACTTTTTATTGTTCATTATTTCTTTATTTTCATTGAGGTTAGATAGTATAGGCTTGTTTTTGTTGTCTTTGTCTTTTTCTGTGTTTGAGGATAGCTCTTTTCTATTTGATTTAAAACCTCTCCTTTTAGCTAAGTGTATTAATACTCGTGTGAATTCCTCGTTGGTAAGTAATCTATCCAAAGCTTCTGTTCTTAACTGCCAAACACTCTTATCAAATGGAAGTTTGTATAAAGCTTCTATTTTATTTGCTGGGTATAAACCTGTGCGCGCAATTAGTTTTTTGACCCTCTCTAAACGATGCCTTCTTCTACTGATCGTTCTTCTGGTAGATCGAGCTTTTCTTCTAGCAGCAGTAATTGATTCGCCATCTTCTTTTTCTGCTTTTGGAAAAATCCTGACACCTAAATCCTCTATACGGTTTTTATCAAGATTAATAACAGCCCACCCACAGGACGAAATACCAACATCAATACCAATTGAGTACTTCATATATATCTCCTTTCTATATGTAGAAACTAAATTAGACCAAAACAAAGAAAATTAACAATAAAATTGGGGAGACCTTCTTTTTAATAAAAGAAGGTAGGCGATCCCCTACGCCACGAGTCTCATTTGAGCTCTTATTATAGCAACCTATAGATATTGACTAAGATATGATAGGTATAGTGTTCTCGAAAATACTGGTGTTACTCATGGTAAAATTATGTAATTAAAAAAATGTTTAAATTATCATAATCCCTAAAGATATTGGCTAAGATATGATATGTAAGCTGAAAACCTTGTAACAGCAACACTTTTAGGGTTTTTTATTGTAAATAAATGAAGTTTTGGCACGTGAATTTTGATGATTTCATTTGTTTTTTCAAAAATGACACTTGAATGAAATATGTCAAACAGTCATAATTTTTTTGATTTACCTTATGCATAAGTAAAAAGCCTACCCAATTAATAACGGTAGGCTTTGTAACGCATATTTATTAACCAGTTGGAAATGGAGCGTCGGTACTTAACTTACCACCAGTAGGTGCTGGATCATCACCACTTAATAGTTTACCGCCTGTCGGAGCTGTACCATCACCACTTCTAGCGCGATCTCCAGTTGGGACTGTCTCACCATTTACCTGACGATAGCCACCTGGTCTAGGTGTATCATCACCGCTAGCAAATCTCATAGTATCACCTCGCACGTTCTTGTTACATTAATCAATTCTATATATTTGAAAAAAGTCCTTTAAAATCAAAAGGCCTACCTTATTGGAATGAAGTTTGATCAAAAAGATTCCACAAATATGAGAAGTGATTGGGATATAGGAATTCTTAGGTGCTATTTGTCAACTTCCTCAACACCTCTTGTCAAACGCTCATTTATTCGACGAGTTAACCGATACTTTAAACCCGCTTTCCAAAAACGTTGACTACCTTCTTTAGATGCCCCATTCGTTTTTTGAGCATATGGGTATTCAACAAACATATCATCTAGTTCTACTACGTCAAAAATCTTTACGTCTTTTCCTTTAAGGAATTCGCCAGTTTCTTTCCGTTTCTTTCTGACACTGGATAAAACGGTGTTTAAAAACTTGATGTGTTCTTCATCTTTCCTCTGTGTTTCTGCATCCATATATTTTTTCTCAAGAATGTGGATTTCTAGATCAAGATAGATCTTCTCAACAATTGTGTCTAATATATCCTCTGGTATACTTGCTCTCATATACAACATCTCCAAACAAATGTTCTTCTGGTATTGTATCAACTGTATAATCTTTTGGCAATTTGTTCTACACAACACTTCCATGATTTTTTTGTTGCACAAATTATGATTTAAGTCCCTTGTATTAAAAAAAGCCTACCTGTATAGATAGACTCAATCTGCTGTCTGTTCTGCTATACGTTTCAAGGCTTTGTTAATACACTCTCTTTTATTATGACCGTTTTCGTTTCTTGTATGTTCGTTATGCGTAGCCATGACAGAACCCCATGAACCATTCTCGAAACCAATAATAGTGACTTCTATATTCCCATTTCTTTTATCGGGAATATAAAGAATTTCAAATTTGTCGCCAACTTCCATACACAGCCCACCTTTCGTTTGGAAAAGGAATTCTTCTACAAGAGCAATATTCCTTGTGAACATTTAGTGTCTAAAAAAGCCTATCCAATGGATAGACTTTAATACTTTGACTTTATTATCCGCCTGTGGGTATTGTGTCATCACCGCTTTAAGAACGTTGACCACCTGGTACTGTTTCGTCACCACTAATAAAATTCATCATAACACCTCGCAAAATGTAGTAAAAACAATTTATACCTAATCTCCAAGAACAGGATCATCAGCACTCCCTATATCGGGATCAATCTGAGGTCAATTGGCACTGGACGGAGACTTCTTTCGGGAAAACGTTAAATTCACCTCTTAATGAAACTGTATCAGTAAGTTTTCATCATCTTCTTATACTCTCTACCAAAGCTAAATCCTCTGATGTAATATCTCCATTCTTTACTGCCCATC